>JAJRQD010000326.1 GCA_024280435.1 archaeon
AGGTTCTTACATTTATGGGATAATAGTTTCAAAATGTGGTACCCTTCAAAATGTGTTCTGAGATGGTTTTTCTGCACTATATACACATATTATCTGATTGTTTATCATTAATAATATTATCGGTGAGTGGATTAAAAGTGAATTTTACGCACTTTCAGGCCCTCATACATCACAATTTGAAATTTGTATGTACAATTACAATCATGAAAAATTAAAATTACCATAAACCTATTATTTTTATCAGGTAATTTCAGTAAAAAAAATGTAATACTTTTCTTCGGATTTATATTATTGACAATCAAACAATTATCTCCTTGACCATCATGATTAAATTATTAATACCGATTAAATAATTATGAATAAAATAGGATTTATCGGAACTGGTCTAATGGGTCTTCCAATGGCAAAAAACTTGCAGAAAAAATATTTGCTGAATGTTTTTAATCGTACAAAAGAAAATGCATCTGAACTTATAAATTCGGGTGCGATATGGATCAATACTGCAAAGCAACTGGCAGAGGAGAGTGAGATAGTTATTCTCATGCTTAGCAATGATGAGGTATGTGAGAATGTTCTTACTGATGTATTTCAATCATTAAATAAACCTTTAATAATTAACATGAGTACAGTCAGCAAAGATCAATCTATTAAATTGCACTCAAAAGCTGAACATGCAGGATTTAAATATTTGGAAGGACCTGTTGCAGGATCCACTGGACCTGCCCGCAATGCAACACTAAAAATACTTGTTGGAGGTAACGAAGCTAATTATTTGGAGGTAAAAAATATTCTACTAACAATGGGTGATCAAATATTTTATGCAGGAAAGATTGGAAAAGCAAGTATTCTCAAATTACTTATCAATACCAATCTAGCGGTGCAAATGGGTATACTTGCCGAGACAATGGCTTTGGCAAAGAAGTTGGATATGGATGCTGATCTTGTGCTAAATGCTTTCAACAACACAGCTGTGACAACTATTGTCAGCAAGTTAAAAGGGCCTAAGATACTGAAAAATGATTTTTCTGTTGCATTTCCATATGAACACATGTTGAAAGATATCGTCTATACATCTGAACTACACAAAGATCTACCAATCACAAATGCAACAATTGCATCTTATAGGCAGGGGATTGATGAATTGGCAAGGGAAGATTTTTCAGCAATATACAAAAAATATATGGAATTATAAACCTGCACTAATATGTTTTTTATTTATTCTCCATTTCTATCCTTTGTTTTGAAATAAACACGATATCTTGAATTATACATTCAATGCTCCTGTACTTTTAATAATTAATTCTCGTTTTTTTATCCTTTAACTCTACCTGTAATAGCTCAATCTTACTATTTAACTGGAATTCATATTTATTTACTCTCTGTAATTGTCCTGCAATCAGATCAATACCATTATTTATCTCATTCTTCTCATTTTGTATTCTTTTGTTATGGGAATGCTTTTGCAATAGGTTACTCAACAAATAGTTGCCTTTAAGGTCTATATTCTGCATTACTATCCAAACTTCTTGACCCCAATCTATGCTTATATTGGGGAGGCTAATACTCTGAATACTTCTAAATAACTTTCTTACCTCATTAAGACTTTTATTATCATTTATTACCTGTGTTCTACTTTTTGATTGATTTGATTTTTTACTTTTCTGATTGAATTATTAAAATATACTTTCTTATTATTAAGTTTATTATATATTTGGTTGATTTTTTTTTGGATTAATATGCTGAAGTATCTTTCAATTAGCCGAATAAGGCTCCGAGTCCATCATCTTCGATTTCCTCACCTTCTTCTTCCTCTTCCTCTTCTTCTTCCTCTACTGCAGCTGCTGGTGCATCTCCACTTGCTGCGGGTGCTGCTACTGCCATAGTTGCTGCTGAAGCGATTGCTTCTTCAATATCAATCTCACCGACTGCTGCTACAAGTGTTTTCACTCGTGCATCATCGACATCGACACCTGCTGCTTTCAAGACTTTCTTGACTGCATCAACGGTTATTTCTTGTTCTGCCTTGTGTAATAATAGGGCTGCGTATAAGTATTTCATTTTTGTTTACTCCTTTTTTGTTTTGTTTTTGCCACCTAAGCGGCAGTGTACCCAGCTCCTTCGAGTGCTTTCTTGAGAGCCTGTACTCTTGCATTGGCTAATCCTAATACTCTTGGTGCAGTTTCATCGTTTATATATCCGATTTCTGCTGCAACTGCAAGTGCATTCTGATGTGCTTTTGCAATCACCTGTGGTGCTGTATCACTTGTGATAAAGCCAGATGATAGTGAAATTGCGACGGCTGCTTTGTGTGCATAAATAAGATCAGTTCTAACTGCATCGAAGTCTACGATAAGATCATCATGCAATATCAATTCTCCATTTTCAAGCACTACATCAACACTTAGACCTACTTCAAATGGTTCAATACCAAGTTGAGTAAGCACTGCTGCTAGAGTAGCTGAAACCACATCTCCAGGTTCTAACACCTGTGTATCTGTGGGCACTGCTACTGTACCTCCTTCAATTCTTGTTGGTAAGCCGACTGAATTCAATAGCGAAATTATAGTTCCTGGTGGTTGTCCAGTGTTCAGCTTGGGTACGGTAACTGATATTGGTGATATCTGCCCACCCTTGGCTGCTGCTTTCACTTTGTTCTTGTCAAGATAATTAGCAATACTATAAGGAGAATCATTTGTGAATAAAAATGATACTGAACCCTTACAGAAATCCATTAATTGTTCTGCACCTGTTATTTTTGATTGTTCAAGTGCAATTCGCATTAATGTATTCTTTGCCACAACTATTTTTGCACGGTCTCTAAGGTCAGCACGCAGTTTTTGTACTGTTTTGGCTGCAATAGATTCCATGGCAACAATACCAATAGTTTTGTGATTTTGGAGTGCCTCAACTAGCTTAGCTACCGTTTCAAGTTTTCTTTTTGGGATTTGTTTTTCGCTCATAAATAAAACTCCTTTACAGTTTTAGCTGTTTTGATGGCCCCATGGTTGTTTTCACATAAGCTCCTCTGATGTTGTTTATGCCATTATCCAGATTGTGTTCAATCTCAGTGATCAATTTGAGAATATTATCAGCTAGATCTTCATCAGACATCGCTTCATTTCCTATTTTGCAATTGATTACGGGGTTCTGTCTCAATCTTACTCTGACAGTACGTGAGTACTGACCTGCAAATTGTGCTATATCAGCATTTGGTGGGAGCACTGTGGGCATTTTACCCATAGGTCCAAGATATCTACCGAGAGATTTACCTACTACTGCCATCATTTGAGGAATGGCTAGAAAATAGTTTATCTCTGCAATAAATGCCTTGGCATCGTTTGGATTCTTGGCATATTCTTCTACCTGTTCTTTTGTAAGTGTGTATTTTACACCTGCTTCTTTAGCACGTGTGATGACATCTCCATCACCTATTACACAAACCTTGACATCATCAGTGACATCATGTGGCATCAGAATATCTGCCTTGAATCTCTTTGTTGGATCTTTCAGGTTTAAGTCTTTGAGAGCTATACTTACGTCTACTGATTGTGTAAATTTACGTTTCTTAGACTCAGCTCTAGCTTCGCTGACAACCTTTGTTATTGTCTCTTTATCCATATTGGATTTCCTCCTGCTCCTGATTTTTCAGTTGATTAAATCAATCCTGTCAGTATTGGTGCAAGGTAAAAGAAGACTCATATCGAGCTTCTAAATGATTTATAATACATGTATATAAATACAAATTGATTCATCGCGTCCATATAAATTAATATGTGTTTAAATAAATATAAAATGTATTGTTGTGGTGTGATTGATCTGATATATCAATGTTTTTTTGTACTATGATATTTGAAAATTTACATCTGTATGTTGCACTCGAAAGATATAAATTATTAGTACCTAGTAAAGATCAAATATAATGATTAATGCTCCGGATATTGTTAAGATTGAAAAAATTCCAAGTGAGCGTTCAGTTATGAATTGCATACATCCAGCAGTTCAATCCTGGATAAAATCTGTATTGGGCCATATAAATGAATTGCAAAGGGTAACAATACCTAGGATAATGAATAATAAACATACTCTGGTCATGGCACCAACAGGTGCTGGAAAAACTCTTGCTGCATTTCTAGGTATTATCAGTAAGCTATGTACTATGGAGGATAATAATCTGTTAGAGAATAAGATATATGTACTCTACATATCTCCTCTAAAAGCTTTGAATAATGATATACACAAGAACCTTGAGATACCTCTTGATAGTATTAGAGAGCTGAATAATAATCATATAGCAATAGGAAAAAGAACTGGTGATACAAGTACCAGAGAAAGAGCAAAAATTGCACGTAATCCACCGCATATCCTGATTACAACACCCGAATCATTGGCATTGATGTTGACTGCACCCAAATTCAAAGAGAAACTTCGTTTCATAAAATGGGTGATTGTTGATGAGATTCATGCAATTGCTGGAAATAAACGTGGTAGTCTGTTATCAATATGTCTTGAGAGATTAGAATATTATCTGACTGAAAAATCCACTAGAATTGGATTATCTGCCACAGTTGAACCACCAAAAATAGTTGCTAATTATCTAGTTGGAAATAGAAAAACAGAGATTGGAATTATAAATATGGTTCAAATAAGAAAATTAGAGGTGGATGTAATCTCCCCTGTCAACAATCTAGTGTATGCACCGCACACTTTGATAAGAAAGAAACACAATGAAATAATAGTAGAGCGGATAGATAATCATCAAACCTCATTGATCTTCACAAATACTCGTTATCTAGCTGAGAAATTGGTATTGGATATACAAAAATCAAGAAGTGATCTGGAAGATAAAATTGCAGTCCATCATGGCTCTCTATCAAAAGAGGTAAGATTAGATGTGGAGGAGAGATTGAAAGCAGGTAAAATGAAGGCAGTATTCACCTCAACATCACTTGAGATGGGAATTGATATCGGATCTATCGATCATACAGTCCAACTAGGTAGTCCAAAAACAGTGAGAGCATTCACACAGCGAATTGGACGTTCTGGACATTCACAGAACTTGCATTCAAAGGGTAGTTTGCTAGTATTTGATCGAGATGATCTTATTGAATGTATGGCAATTGCCAAACTATCCACAAGGGGGTTGGTTGATAGTATCAGAATACCAAAAGCTCCAGTTGACGTACTGTTTCAGATGCTCGTTGGGATGGCTGTTGAGAAAAGATGGTCCATTGAGGAAGCATTTCTGGTTATAACTAGATCTTATCCTTATAGAGACATGAACTATGATACATTCCTTGAAATTCTAAATTCTGCTGCAACAACAACTGATGATGATAATGCATGGAAATATGCATTGATCTGGGTGGATCTGGAGATAAATGAATTTGGCCGAAGAAAAAAAGCAAGACAATCATACATGCAGAATATTGGTACTATTCCTGATGCATCTATGGTTGATGTGGTACTTGAAACCTACCGTACTAGAATCGGTCAGATCGCAGATAGATTTGCAGAGAACTTGGGTAGCTCTGATGTATTCATACTGGGAGGTAAGACATATCAATACATTAGAACCGTTGGTAATAAGATAATTGTCAAGGAATCATTTGGTCTGGTACCAACGATTCCACATTGGGTGGGTGAGGCACAAACAAGAACGATTGAGATCTCACAAGAGATCAGTAATATGTTCAATTATCTTGACGATAACATTGATGATGAAAATATATCTGAATGGCTTATAAAAAATTATTATATTTCTGATATTGAGGCTGAAAGCGTGCTGAAATATGTTCGTGAACAAATGGCAATATCTGCACTACCAACTATAAATAAATTGATAGTAGAGGAATATATAGAGCCTAGCGGTTTGAAATCAATAATTGTGCTATCTATTTTTGGAAGAGAGACTAATTTGGTACTTGCACAAGCATTAGCAACTAAATTAAGTAATGAATACAATATCAGTGTCACCACCATTTCAACTGATAATGGTATACTACTGAGACTGCCAATGGGAATAGAATTTGATTTTCAGCAGTTATTCAAAGGAATTAGGACTGATAAGCTGTTGAATGAATTGGAGGGTAAAATTAGGGATTCTGAATTATTCAAAAACAGATTCAGACATGTTGCAGGGAGATCATTGATGATTTTGAAACGCTCTGGTACCCGAAAGAATTCGGTAGATCAACAGGCAAAACAGGCAAGGTGGTTGATCAAAGCATTGCCTCCTGAATATCCAGTGGTAAAAGAAACTATCAGAGAGATACTCTACGATACCTATAATCTGAAAATTGCACGGGAATTGCTATATCGGATTGAGAGAGATAATATTGAGATTGTATTTAATCCATCTGATATACCAAGTCCCATGTCTCATAGTATATTATTAAATGATAACTCAGACATTGTATTGATGGATGATAAGAAAAGTTTACTGTTAAATCTACACCAACAGGTACTGAGTAGATTATTACCGGATAAAATAAATCCAATTGCAATATTTGATGAACAAGAGATCAAACAGGCCTTTATCAAAAAATTACATATTGAATTCACTGAAAATGAAATATTATCTGTGGAGAGATTTGCTGAATATCCAATTGTATCTGATGATTTCATGCAAGCATGTTATAGCCATACGGGTGTTAAAATTTCTAGAATAAAAGATATAGTTACTAATAGTGAATTAATAGTTCCATGGTTGAAAGGCTATACTACCAAACATGTACTACCATACCATGCGGCATGTTTTGCAGAGAATATATGGGAAAATTATGATTCATCATATGATGAACTGAAGGTGAGAAGCAGGGATTTGTCTCCTTCTTTATCAATAGAGTATCTGATTAATTATCTACTAAAATATAGTGGACCTGTATCTATCCACGAAATGATGACAATGCTTGATAAATCATATTCTGAGATAAAACCCGTACTTGATAATTTGGTAAGAAAGCATGAGGTATTGGCAGGTACTTTTTTTGGTAATGACACACAGTATATGTTGTATGAAGATAGAAAATTACTAGATGGTGCCACACATTCTGATATCTCTCTTAATACATTAACTGCATTCAGATTGGAAAAATTGAGATTATCGCGTGGACTTCAATCATCTCTGATGAGTATTAATCAGTATCTAGAAGAGAATGGACCTGTAAGAGATACAATAGAATTTGTTGCAAGGCTACCATCTTTTGATTGGATTGAGTTAAGAGATCTCCTTGCAGGTAAGCTAATATATTTTGGTAGGTTTCTTGGAAGAAGACTTGTTTTTGTCAATAAAAATCAAATCAATCATTTTATCACAATTACACGCGATAAAAATATACAACTAGATGAGATAACTCGTGAGGTACTGTTATTGATACAGGAATATCCTGGAATGACAATAAAAGATATTATGAAATTTATTATTCAACCAAAAAATGTAGTCCAGGCATCTATCAATATACTTGAACAGGAATTGTATATCAGTCGAACTGGATGGGATCTATCTTTAACTCAAGGTGGATTTCCAAATCCTCAGTATGTTGCACTTCCGGTAGTGAAAATTACTGCTCTCAGCTATGATGCCTCTGTAAAATGGTTATTACATCATTGCATTAAATGGTATGGACCTCTCACATTGCAAGATCTGCTTAGAATCACCCGTCTCCCCTATAATGTGGTGGAATCATCAATCGTGGATATACCCGTGATCGCACGTGAGTTATTTAATTACAATTACTATGGATTAACCGATCATTTCAGAAAATTAGAACAAGGGGTTGTATTCACAGATGATATATTCATTCTATCCCCATTAGATCCATATTTTTACATGATTTCAGGCTCTTTCAGACAGGAACAATTACCAAGGCATTCACGACTAATGGTGGTGCATAGGGGTAAAACTATGGCCCGGATCGAGATTGCCATCCCTGATAAAGATATACTACAAGTACTCAATATACAAATTTCAATTAAAAATATGCAGGACTTTGATTTGATTGAGGAGATTGGTCGACAATTATTAAGAATTGCTGGAAGAGCATACTCAACTCAGGCAGTTGTAATAGAGGAGATCAATTTCAAAGCTGCAAATCACACTGACAATAAATCAGTTGTGTTGGCATTGAAAAGAGTGAATTATATTCTAAAAACTGATTATCTTATCACGGGTACCAGGTCATCTGGTGACTTTGATTATTCTGATATTCTTGAGACAAGATTAATTAATCTCAAACAATTAAATAATATACGTTATTCAAATGTTGAGGTATTATTTGACAATCATGATACTATAAATATACATGATGCATTGAATCTTCTTGATTTATCTACAAATAAGGCAAAACTACTGATTTCTCGAGCAATAAGAGAGGGAAAAATACACCATAGAACTGGTATTTTATATCATCCAATAGTGTGGAAAATATCTGAAGATAAAATTGATAACAGATTATTTGATATTTTTTTGAAGGAACAAAGAATTATCACAATGAGTGAATTAATCAATATATCTGGAATTAAAAGGCTAACAATTGAAAAATATCTGAATTCAGCAATAAAATCAGGGTTAATCGAGAATATCTCTCCATTTAGTAAAACGATTGAATATCGCTTAAACAATATAAATACCATAAATCGTAGAGAAAAAGTTATACAAATAGTGATGAGAATTATTCGTAGATTGGGCCCTCTAACTTTTGGGCAGATAAGAAGTGAGATAAAGCAATTCATGAAAGTATCAAGAATTGAGGTCCTACTAATAATTGCAGATCTACTGAATAATAGTGAAATATATTCACACAGTGCTTTTCTAGAAGATAAAATTGAGCTAATATACTTTCTTCCAACACAGTCTGATATTC
The DNA here is from genome assembly GCA_024280435.1 of archaeon. Classification (GTDB taxonomy): domain Archaea; phylum Asgardarchaeota; class Heimdallarchaeia; order Heimdallarchaeales; family Kariarchaeaceae; genus JAJRQD01. Next base: position 8,862 of record JAJRQD010000326.1, read on the forward strand.
TGATGGATGTCAACAGGAAACACAAATTGGATAAATGGACAATCTATAATGTCAATGATACACTGTTTGAGAATTTAAATAGTAAGACCACGCATCTATTAACATATATGGGTGATAGTTGTGCAGAATTACAGATAAAAATAGATATTGATAATGTGTCCATTGAGAATATTAAATTCTATGATATTTTGGATATTGAAGATAAGGTGACCGAGATAATAAATAAAATAGAGGAATATTTCTTTGATCAAGGATTTCAGCAGATTACTATCAAAAAAATTCAGAATTCATATCCTAAATTCTGGATAAAAAATTAGTTACAATTAATAATAACATATAGGCATATTTTTTATTACTGATACTTGGATTTATTTGGTGAAGCTAACAGATAGTATCCGTGCTAAAGTTATAGCTCAACAGATGTGCAGTCCTATATCCAATAATAGTGGCAGGATGCTATTGAACTCATTAGATCGTGCATGGTGGGTATCTGGGAAATATGGAATACTTTCAAGAATTCATAGCAACTTAAGATCTCCAATAAAAATGATACAACGAGAGGGCTCTTTGAAATTAATGCTGGATAATGTCTTTCGAATTTGTACTGTTAATAATTATCTGCATATCACATTGCATCAAAGCTCTGAGATTTCAGATCCTGAATTATATGAAATATTCACGGATGAGTTAAAAATTGATAGAGTTGTACTGGCAAACAAATTGAATACTACTATCAGAAAATTGGATTATATGGTTCGTAGGGAATTGAAAAAATATAATCTTATACAATATCAAGGCTCTATATGGTTACCCGAATATCTATCTGAATCTATTGATTATCATAAAATAGAGTATGAGGATCTAGTTATCAAAGTACTTGACAGATACCCATATATCAGTATTGATCAGATCTCCTATCTCACGGGTATCCATCCATTAGTGCTGTTAAAACCAATTTCAGAGCTAACTAGTTCTGAAAAAATAATTCGAGGACTAACAAGAGATGATTCTCCAGATGAACTTTTCAAACTGAATATAAAAACTGAAATTGTTGTAGATTGGGATGATTGCTCTGTATTTGTTATAGAGAAAAGAGATGCATTGGTTGAGATAATTAAGTTGGAAAGATATTTTGTACATAAAGATGGTGATTTCTGGATATTCATCAATGGTATCCCTCAGGCAGAATTTGATCTGGATAAAATTAAAGGTAAAAAAGAGTATAAAATTACAAGTTTCAAATTATTACCCACAGCAGAGCTTTCAAATTCCGAAATAATTGGAAAGTTATTTGAATGGGCAATTGGAGTAAGATTAAAAATAGATGCAAATATTGATGATGTACAATCAAAAATCGCTGTGAAATTCACTAATATGTTGATTTCAAGAGGATACCAGATGATCAAAGATGCTTTGACACTGAGGAAAAAAACTGATGGTAAAAAAATATATGCTGACAAAAAAACAGTTAATGTCGGGTATACTTGGGCTGATATCGGCAGATGGTATCGTGATAAACAATATCTTGGAGATCATGACAAAAATATAGAAGAAATAATTATAAACCTTGTACAGGTGGATAGTTCATATTCTATTGCATATCGAATGCGTATGCCCCCATCTAATCTAATGCTCGGAGAGATCATATACTGCTATGGTATTGCATTTAGACATGGTTTTACTGCATCAGAACATCTTCAGGAAATACTGTTGGCATATCCAAAAATGACTAATATCTCAATTATGGATAGACAAATTATTACGGCTCTTAGTGGTAGCATTGCTGATATTACAAAGAATACCGGTTTATTACAAACAGAGGTAAAACAGAGACTTTTATTCCTTGAAAGGAATAGAATTGTGAGACGTGACTGTAATTTTCCTATTGACACAGACAACTGTATATGGATGCCATTCACAGATGATGGTAATTTAAAAAAAGCAGTGATCAAACCATCCAACTCGGCTATCAATGATTTGATAATTAAATTGCTCAAGAATCATATACCACTTACACTTGCACAGGTATCTCAGTTTATGGGAATTAAAACTGCCTATTTAATTGAGATCAAAGAAGAGCTTCTGCGTCGTGGGGAAATACTTGAGGGATATTATCTTGATTTTCTCAGTGAACCACAGATTACACTTGCAGAGGTAATAGCCTCTATTGAAGAGTATGAGTATAAGGATGATGAGGAGATACCTGATCAGATTGTAGATATATTACCATTCTCAGACCCTATTGCCATTGTACAGGTGAGATCATTATTATTGAATCACAGTGAGTTACAACCAATCAAAAGATATGACACAAAAACTGAATGGTGGTTAATTCTGTGGAATGGAGAACCAATTGGTTATCTTCTGAAAATTCCATCTGATACTGAATTGATAGATTTTGATATTCATATAAAAATCCGAAAAGGTATGGATACAATACCTGTTATCAGTGCTTTGATACAACAGATAGTTAATATCTTCGTATCTTGGTTTGATGATATTATAAAAATTATTGATATAAACAATGAACCTCTGGATCGTGAGCGATTTGAGCCCCTAGAATTTCTACTGGCCACTCTTGGTCTGGATAATTAATTATCGGGTATATTTTTAATCCTCTTCTCCTTAAAATATGGGATCATCATCGCTGTTGGGTAAAAAATACTAATAGTTGGGAACATCATAGTTCCAAGTGATAGGAAAAATACAGGGCCAGATGCAGTTCCAATTGCTCTTGTTAATCTTCTACTGACCTGAAGCACAGAATATGTACGACCCCTTGCAGTATCCAGGGTATGGCTGAAATACCAGCTATTCCATGCTGGATGTACTGCATTTGCAAATGCAGATCTGAGAATATAGAAGATTGAGACAATCAAAAAATTAGGAGAGAGAGCAATTCCAAGTGCAAAAATAGGTGCAAATGAATTTAGTAGAATAGTAGTTCTTCCTTTTCCAAAATTCTCTGCATATTTCCCAACAAAATAGTTACCAATTGCAATTGTGGAGTTGGAAATACCAAAAACAAAGCTCCACTGCAGATCAGATGGATTGAATTGTGTTATCACATAGAAATTTATCAATGGAACAATAGCTCCAGATAAGAAACCAATCAGTAATTCCTCTGCAAGAAATGCTTTCTGCATATCCTTCTGATTTTTGGTGAAATCAGATAGTTTGGCAGTTTTATTTTTCTCAATCACATGAGCCTCTGTTTTTGGTAGGTAAAATCCAAATATTACTCCAAATATCCCCATGATTGCTAATAAAACAAAAACAGAGATATAAGCTGGTTGTCCAAATATATTGAATGTCTCAAAGATATAACTTCCAATTGTTACTCCAGATAGAAGTAGACCAATTGATAAAGGACCAATTAAGCCCATTAGATTTCTCAAGCTAAAATTTTTTCCAAAGCTCTCTGTTCTATCCTGTCCAAGTTTTGTCTCATCCACAAGTATAGTTGATAATCCCACCTCTGTTACACCATTGCTAAGTGTGGCAAGCATCTGTCCAATTATTATCAGAATCAGATTATTGCCTGAAATTGAAATGGCAAGAATACTTACACCAGTAATATAAATTGATATACCAATTGATATTGTCTGCTTCCTCCCTTTGAGATCTGAGAAGAAACCACTAAATATATACGGTAATGCCATTGACATCGCTTGAAATACATAAATAGTGGTATAATCAACGAGGGCCCAACCATAGAAGATCAGTGCCAATGGCATGATGAACCTTAATATACTAGATATTAACCCCTGATATCCTGAAAATAAAATTATGGTTGTAACTTTTTTCATTGTTTTATTATTGAAATTATACTAGTTAAATAATTATCTTTGGCTAATTCAATATTTTTTATGATACAGTACAAGTCTATCAGAATTCATTTGTTATCCAGTAGTTTCCCAGAAATTCAACCAATTTATTGAACTCAACATCTGTGAGTTCAGTACTCTCTGCAAAATTAGGTAGCCCTGGCCATCCGTTATCCTCAAATTCAATTCCTATTACTTCTTTTACAGTTTCATACCTGGGTATTATATGATAGTGTACCTCCTTGTCTACCATCATTAGCATCAAATAATTTATTTTACAATAGGATAGTGCTTGTGTTAAATTATCCTCCAACTCTCTGATCACAAAAGATAATTCTTGAAATGCACTTTCTGATATTTGACTGAATGCAATAGCATCCTCTTTGCATATTAAAACCAAGGAACCAGCTGTTATCTGAACAGGTCTGACAACCACTACCCAATTATCATATTCCTTTAACAAAGTTTTTGGATAACCAAATTTCTTCATCGTATCATTTACCATATTTTGATAAAACTGTCTGCTACTTATATCAAATTACGTTTTTACATTCAATTATTATGCAAACTTTTCTTTTAATTTAGCAAGTACATTATCAAATGATTGGCTGACAAGATCTGCAACACCTTTCACAGAATCATCATCAATCAGTTCAAACATACCAGATGCGTTGATCAGGGAAACTACAATTTTTTCCTCTGCATTCTCATAGATTATTACATTGCATGGAAGCAATAGACCAATTTCGGGGTCTGTTTTCAGTACTTTATTGGCATGTGGTGGATTACAAGCACCAAGGATCTTGTATGGACGTTCCCATTGCTGACCTTTTTTGAGCATCACTGCATGTACATCAATCTCGGTAAGAATTCCAAATCCCTCGTCTTTCAGCATATTGATCAAAGTGGTCTCAATATTCTCAAATCCATGTGATTTATCAAATTTTGAAGATATTCCTAATTGCATAAGATATATATGATTGTTTATTTTATAAACTAATGGGTAAATGATATTTTTTTTTACACTAACTATATATTAATTGATAAATAACCTAATAGATCCTTCTCCGTGATAATTTTCATAACTTTTTGATTTGAAATCAAGGGGATACCTCCAATCCCATGGTCCCTCATCTCTTTTCTAACACTCTGAATTGAAGTACTGGTGCTTGTAAATGTGTTAAGCATGACATCAAAATTAGAGAAAGGTTCATTATGTAGCAAACCACTCTCGAATTTTTTTCCAAAGGATGGAATAAGTGTTGTAAATAATTTGGCAGGTGTTAATAAACCTAGAAAATTACCCGTCTCACCACTATTGACCACGAGTTGCCTTCTTTTTGATTGGATAAATTTATCTGCAATCTGCCAGATTGTGTAATAGTCTGTAATAATATCATCTTCAGATAGTAATCTACCAATATTATTATCATCCAATGAGATTTTTTTGTCTGGTATTTTATCCCATGTTGCATTCATATTTACCCCAATGACATCCTTTGTAGTGAAAAAACCTGCAATAGATTCATCAGACATGACTGGTAGGCCAGATAAGCCCATATTCTCAAGTAATAGTATTGTATCTCGAATACTCTCATCAGCATTAACTGTGTATACCTGTTTTGTCATTATTTCCTCTACACTTGTATTTAGAAAGTCAACTGAGCCTGTTTTGTATAATGCACTCAGTACATCCATAATACTAACAATACCTTTCAGTTCCAATTCATCGTTCACACATAGTAGATGACGTATCTGATGAAGCATTAATGAATCAATAACATAGCCCAGATCCTTATCTTGATTTATGAATATTGCATTTTTTGATGGAATTATTGAGCCAACTCTATCTTTTAATAAACTCATTACTTTTTCAACTCGCAATTACATTTTTAATTTTGAGTTATTTATATATAATTCCTTTTCCTAACTAGCTTCATATTTGCGATATTTTGAGCAAAGCGCTTTAAAAAACGTATAATCAAATATTTCTACTATTTCAACATATTTTCAAGCTATATCTTTACATTTTTTCTAAATATCCTCTAATTGTTAAAATAATGTATAAAATATAAATAATATATGATAAATTATATTTCAATGGACAAAAATGAGATAATTCGACAGGAACAGATTGAAGTGCCTGAATTAGAGGATGGAGCAGTGTTGCTTAAAACACTGTATTCAGAGGTATGTGGGACTGATGTGCATTTACTACACGAACAATTGACAGGAGTTCCATATCCAATAATTCCAGGACATGTTTCAACAGGAATTATTGATAAAATAAAAGATGTGGTGCTAGATATTGATGGCAACAAGCTTGAGGTAGGTGATGTGGTGACATTCCTTGATGTTCATGAAACCTGCAACTCATGCTGGTACTGTCTAGTTGCCAAGGAAAGTACTAGATGTCCTAGCAGGAAGGTATATGGTATAACATACTCTGCAAATGATGGTCTGCTGGGAGGATGGTCGCAGAAAATATATCTTAAACCCGGAGTAAAGATACTTAGATTGGCATCAAAAGAGATGGCCCGTACGTTCATAGCTGCAGGATGTGGACTACCCACTGCTATTCATGCAGTTCAGAGAGCAAATATCAAACTGGGAGATACTGTTGTAGTGCAGGGTTCTGGACCTGTGGGTTTGATGGCTGCAATTCTTGCAAAAGCAAGTGGTGCCTTTGATGTGATAATGATTGGGGGACCTGATCATAGACTAGAGATTGCATGTAAATTTGGAATTGATAAAATAATAAATATATTTGATCTATCCAAAGAGGAAAGAGAGAAACAAGTTATTGCATATACCAACAATAGGGGTGCAGATGTGATTATAGAGGCTACTGGGGTACCCAATGCTGTGAGTGAAGGATTTGGAATGATCAGAGATGGTGGGACCTATGTGATTGTCGGACAGTATACCAATGCAGGAGATATTTCAATCAATCCACATCTGGATATAAATAAAAAACATCTGAATATTCGTGGATCATGGGGATCTGATTTCTCTCATTTCTATCTGGCTGTGAAATTTGTACAGAAATATAGTGAAAAATATCCATGGGAGGAGATTATATCAAAAGAATATACTTTGAATGAAGCAGATCAGGCATTGCAGGATGTTAAGAATTATGTTATTATGAAAGCAGTAATCAAACCAAATTAATTAGTACTTTTTACTGGAAAATCAATACAAAAACTAGTGCCTTCTCCATATTTACTATCCACCTCAATATACCCCGAATTCTGGGTAACTAATCTGTGTACAATAGTTAATCCAAGTCCTGATCCATTTTTCTTATTTGTGAAGAAAGGATCAAATATTTTTTGTAAATCATTCTCTGATATTCCACAACCATCATCTTTGATAATAATTCTTACATATTCTTTCTTTGATGAAATATCAATTGGTGATGATAGTAATACATCTTCAGTAATGATGTCTATATTACCATTTGGAGTTGCATCAACTGCATTCAGTAAAAGATTGATCAGAATTTTCTCTAGCATTTTTTTATCTATCTCAATTTCAGACTTTGACATCAGATTGTATTGTATTTTAGCATTTTTTGATAAATTTTGGAATATGGGTTTTAATTCAATGATTGCTGATATCGGATCAATTCTATCACTATCAATAATTGCATCATATTGTGCTTTTATGTGTATCAGATCTTTGCTCAGATTATTTGCCTTGTCTATATATTTGAACACAGTTTCTATCAAATCATCTTCTAGTTTATTTTCCATTTTCATAATCTCAATGGCACTTCTCATTATTGTAATATAGTTTTTGAATTCATGACCAATATTACCTGCCATCTCACTCATAGCCTCAAGCTTATTGATCTGATTTAATTTTTCCTGGTGTTTTCTCAGTCTCTCCTCCATTTTGACAGTAGAATGGATATCTTTTGTAATTGATATGATATGTGGTTCATTATTTATTTCAATTATTATCGCAGACATCAGGCCAACTCTGATTGATCCATCTTTCATACGGAATTTTGCTTTGTAATTAGTTACTTTGCCATTCTTTTTTATTAGCTCTCTTAGTCTATCTCTATCCTTGAGATCACACCAGATATCAATCTCAATACTTGTTTTTCCAAGTACATCAAAGCGGCTATATCCAGTCAAATTGGTAAAGCCCTCATTCACATCTATATATAGACCATCATGTGCTCGATTAATATTGATCGAGTCTGGTGATGTATAAAATACCAATCTAAAACGTTCTTCGGTGAATTTCATTTTTTCAATCAAATCTAACTGGGTAAATACATCAAGATCAACTCCGCCGTTTTGGAAATAATTTTGATATCTTTTGATAATATCAATCAATTCATTTCTTGATAGCTCATCAAGTGACATCTATTTAATGTATTATCATTTTATTATTTAAAATATATCAACTAACATTAGAATATGTCATAATAATAATTTTATGAAAGATGAATTAATCAGAGTTGGTATTTGATTCATGGAAAATTACCTATTACTTAAAAAAAATGAGCTCTGCCAGATTTGAACTGGCGATCACTACCATATTGTGTGTACGTTGACACTCCCCAAGGTAGCATGATACCAAGCTTCACTAAGAGCCCATAAGTAAGCGATATACGTTTACTAGTTTGTGGTTGTATAATTCTACATCCACAATGTGATATTTGTTTATTAGAATATGAACTATTTGTTTGTGACTAGGAAAAATATGAACATTGGTTAGACAATTCAAAATATTGATTGTTCAGATATTTTTGATGGAATATTTTTTTATAATCACATTTTATAGTTGTATTAACTCATGACTGATGAGGCAAAAGAACTTGAGAATTTATATGCCAATGTAAGCTCTAGCCCTGAATCTGGAGAACACTGGTTTGCATTGGGTAAATATCTACATGAACATAATAGATTAGAAGAAGCAGAATTTGCCTACAACAATGCTCTGAATAATGAACCTGAAATGCATGAGGTATTATTAAACCTTGGTGATTTGTTAGCTGAGGAGATACGAGATGAGGAAGCAGAAGAGGCGTATAAAAAGGCCATCAATATTAAAGTGGACTATGTAGAGGCATGGCTTCATTTTGCAAGACTGATGATTGAGCAAAAACGATTCAAAGGATGTGAATTGGCCTTGAATACTGCTTTAAAGATATCAGATCAAGAAGCAGAGATTTATTTTCTATTGGGAGAGGTGTACACAGAGCAAAAAAAATACAAAAAATCAATTGAAGTTCTTAAAAAAGGTTTGAAATTGAATTCGAAAAATGCTACTGCATGGTCTTTATTAGCAGAGATAACAGTTGGCCTGGATGAGTATGAGATTGCTGAGGAATATATTCAGAAAGCAATAAATCTAGATGAGAAAAACCCAGAGCTGTGGTTTAAACTGCATCATATTTTTATAAAACTTAATCTCTTATTTGAGGCGGAAATTGCTTTGAAATCTGCAATCAGATATGAAAATGGCTATAATCTTAGTTTATACCATTTTGAACTTGGAGAATTCTATATACGTATGAAAGAACTGAAAAAAGCCACTGCTTGTTTTGAGAAGGTAATTGAATTGAGACCTGGAGATGAGAGATCTCTTAACAAACTCAAAGAAATTGAGAACCTTGGTAAATAATATTTATATTGATCACTAGTTTCTGAAATTAATTTAATGCTGATAATTCTAAATTAATTACCAGAATTTTTCATAGAGTATATCTTCTTTTGGCCATCCAAGCTCAAGTAAAACTTTTTCCTGAGTTTCTAACATTGGAATAGGACCACAGGCTAAAGATGTTGGTCTCTCTCTATTATCACCTAAATCTTTCTGCCATTCTAAAACCGCCTCTCGAACCATATCTGCATCGATTCTTCCAGTTAATCCCGGCCATGTTACCTTTAGATGTTCTTTTAATCTTGTCAAAGTATAAATTATCTTCACATTTGGATTTGCTCTCTCTATTTGCATCAATTCTTCATGATAAATAATGTCCTTTGGTCTTTTATTTGAGTACAGAAGTAGGAATTTTCTATCTAATTTTAAATCTGTTGAGTATCTGATCATAGACATCAAAGGGGTAACACCAACACCTGCACCTAGCAATAATATATCGTTATTTCTATCTAGATCAAGAACGAATTTACCATATGGTCCACGTAAATGCCAGATAGATCCTTCATGCAGGCTAAACATGTGATGAGTAAATAATCCATACAGTTTTATCGTAAGGTCTAGATAATCTGGATTTGTTGGTGAGGAAGCTATTGAATAAGCTCTATTTTTCCTACCAAATACATCTGGGAAGAATACCATGACGAATTGACCCGGTATGAAATCAAAGTCCTTAGGTTTATCGAATCTAAATGTTCGTACATCAGGCGTTTCCTCTATAATTTCAATCAGCTCCGCTTCCCATTTCATACTCTTGACACGTTTACGTTTTTTAATCTCGGTCTCAGACATATTATTGCACCTTTTTATATTAGATTTCTTAGTTTTCATATTTAGCTTGTTCGATATTGAAACAACTTAACGCGTGAAAAGGTATACTTGCATTAAGTAAATAAAATATAGTTAAATAAATAGCTTACTAGTTTTGGGTAATTTGTATTTTATGTAGGTCATATTAGGTAGTCATTTTTAAATAAAATGAGAAAATTAAGGTAGAGATTTAAATTGGTGATTTACTATAATCCGAAAAAATAATGATAATGATGATAGACCGACTTATGAGCTATCAGTTGCTGAGGCAAAGAATAGAGATGTAATTCGAGGTAAGATCAGAATAGATAGCAAGGCTATGAAATCTATCGGTGTTTCCACAGGAGATGAGGTGGAGATAATTGGAAAAGATAAAGTCACAGCTGCTATTGCTTGGCCTTCATATCCCGAAGATATAAATAGAAATATAATACGCATGGATGGTGTCATCCGGGGAAATTGTGGTGCTAGTATAAATGAGAAAGTCACAATCAGAAGGGCTAATGTGGAGAAGGCAAAGTATGTATTGTTTGCACAATCTCACAGTTCATCAAATCCATTAGAACTTGGATTTGAGGCATTTATGAAGAAAAAACTACTTGGTTTCCCACTTACTGCGGGTGATACAGTTATGATACCTGTATTGGGAAGAGCTAATCCATTCATTGTTCAGACTATCAAACCCGAGGGAATTGTGGTTGTTACTGATACAACAGAGTTGAAAATATCAGATAAACCACTTGATGAGAAGGGAGTACCCAGTCATTTATCCTATGAGGATATTGGTGGATTGGAAAATGTAATTCAGAAGCTCCGAGAGATGGTGGAACTACCCCTTAGACATCCAGAACTGTTTGAAAAACTTGGTATTGATCCTCCTAAAGGGGTATTGTTACATGGTCCCCCTGGAGTGGGTAAAACAATGATTGCAAAGGCAGTTGCTAATGAGACAGATGCACATTTTATCACGTTGAATGGTCCTGAGATAATGTCAAAATACTATGGAGAGAGTGAACAGAGATTAAGATCAATTTTCAGAGAGGCATCTGAAAGAGCTCCCACAATTATTTTTATTGATGAGATTGATAGTGTGGCACCCAAAAGAGAGGAAACCACTGGTGAGGTGGAACGAAGAGTTGTTGCACAATTACTTGCTAGTATGGATGGTATTTCGGGTAGAGGTCAGGTAATAGTGATTGCAGCTACAAATCGAGAATCTGCTATTGATCCTGCTTTGAGAAGACCGGGTAGGTTTGACAGAGAGATTGAGATTGGAGTGCCTTCTGCAGAGGGTAGATATGAGATCATGCAAATACACACAAGAGGGATGCCTCTGGCTGAATCTGTGGATCTGAAATATTTTGCTGATACCACTCATGGTATGGTTGGAGCTGATTTGAAGGCTCTTGCTCGAGAGGCTGCAATGCGTACACTCAGGCGATTTTTACCGGAAATAGATCTTGAGGCAGAGACAATTCCTGCAGAGATACTCATGAGAATGGAAGTTACACATGATGATTTTGCAGATGCAGCATCTGAAATACAACCTTCTGCATTGAGAGAAGTATTTGTAGAGATACCAGATGTGAAATATGAGAATATTGGTGGATTGAAAGATGTTATTGGATCGCTTAAAGAAACTGTGGAATGGCCAATTAAACATCCAAAGGCATTTGAAAGAATGGGAATAACACCTCCAGCAGGTATACTTCTTTATGGTCCTCCTGGTACTGGTAAGACAATGCTGGCAAAAGCAGTTGCTAATGAAGCAGAGGCAAATTTTATCAGTATCAAAGGTCCAGAGCTTCTCAATAAATTTGTAGGTGAGAGTGAGAGGGGAATTCGCGAGATATTCAGAAAGGCAAGAATGGCTGCACCTACTGTTATATTTTTTGATGAGATAGATGCGATTGCCTCCCGTAGGGGAATGAATGGTGAGAATTCTGTTACTGAGAGGGTTGTCTCTCAGATTTTAACTGAGATTGATGGCTTAGAAGTACTGAATAATGTAATTGTTATTGCATCAACAAATCGACCTGATATTATCGACCCTGCACTGTTAAGGCCTGGAAGATTCGATCGGTTGATATATGTAAAACCACCATCCTATCTTGGTATTCGAGATATTGTTGATATATATTTCAGGGATATGCCCAAGGCAGATGATGTGGATCTTGATGAATTATCCAAGAATCTTGATGGTTTTGTAGGTTCTGATATTGAGGCACTTGCAAGAGAGGCAGGGTTGAATGCATTGCGTACTGATATCCATACTGAAGTTGTCACATGGCTTGATATCATGAAGGCAAAATCTAGGGTACATGCCTCAATGACGCCTCAAGCAGTTGAATATTACAATAAAGTGGAAAAAATGTTAAAAACACAGCATGCAACTGTGAAGAAAGACACTGCATCATTCTTTAGCTGATCACAAATTATACTCAAAAATATCTGTAAAATTATATTCTAACAATGGAATTATTGTTAAATGTTAAAAATGAAGTAATTAAATTTAACAGGATGGCAATAGAATTACCCGTTATTCAACAGGGATTGGAAGTGGGTACAATTCAACTCGATATAAACACAATTGAAATTAAAAATAATATTTATTTCAACTGTGATAATTTAATTGAATGCTGTTCAAAGCTGATAATTCCAGTGACGCAATATGATATCGAGAGAATTGAGATTAATGGTTATGAGGATTACCAGATTGTTGATAATTTCTCTCCTGTGATATTAAAATCAAAGACATTAACTGCTAACTCAGAGAAAATATATCCAATAAAGAGAATGCCATACACAAATACATGCACTTTTCTAGAGGATAATCTGTGTAGTATACATGATTTCAAGCCATTTGCATGCAGAATCTATCCATTTGCATTGGAAGTAATTGATAATAATACTGTAAAGGTACTTATTCATACTGATAAATTATGTGATGCAATAAAATCTACATATGATGGTAATGCTCAAGTGATACTTGAACACATCATGGGCTACATTAATGAAGAGATGAGTTATCGAATTGTAAGATAAAAATAAACCAACTATTTAATTAAACCTCTCAATACATTCATATTTGCAATATCATCTCTGATCTCATTATTGGGTGTTTCTATAATGAATGGTACTCTTTTCATTTTTTTGTGATTAAGTAGATATGAGAATGCTTCTAATCCAATATGGCCGAGTCCTATATGCTCATGTCGGTCTCTTCTGCTCCCCAATTCTCCTTTGCTATCATTACAGTGCATAACTCTTATTTTATTCAATCCCAGTATGTTTTCAAACTCATCCATCACTTCACTAGTATTTTTTGCCAGATCATATCCTGCTGCGAATACATGGCATGTATCAAAACAAACACCAATTTTTGATTCATCTGAAACTCCATTGATTATCATTTCCAATTCTTCAAATTTATTTCCAACCAGTTTTGGTGATCCAGATGAGGTTTCTAATAGTAATTTAACATTCGGTTCAAGCTCTATTGATTGATCTAGAATTTTTATCACATTTTCAATACCTGCATCAACTCCCTTGTCTCTATGTGAACCTATATGTATCACCAGATTACTGATCCCCAGTATGTCACAACGTTTAATTGCTTCTTTGATAACTTGAAATGATTTCTCTTTTTTCTCTTGCTCATAGGTGGCAAGATTGGGTAAATAAGCTAGATGGACAGTTATATCTGAATAATTATACTGATTTATTTTGGATCTGAATTCATTTATTTGCTTGTCTGATAACTTAGGATATGCCCACACTCTGGGAGAATTGAGAAAAACCTGGAATGTATCCGCAGATAATTTTTTCACCCTTTCAACTGATTTATCTACTCCACCAGCAGCAGATGCATGAAAGCCTATTTTTGGCATGAAATTAAATTAATAATGTAGTGTATAAATATTATCCTTATTGTACATCTATCAAAAATCAAATTTATTCACAATCTCTTTATCAATAAACTCAATCATATTATTTAACTTTCTCTTATCACCAAGCCATTTACTAATCATTGTTCCATAGTTAAATTCCAAATCACTTGATAGCTTACTTATGAACTTTCTTAGTTCTGGATACACAAATGATGTTATTACTATGACCACAATATTATCTGTATTCTCTATTAATAATGTATCTCCACCTACTTTGATCTCATCAATCAAACCTCTAACAGGGCTGATTTTTTCCTGAAATGCAAAACGTATTGCTGATAATACACCTGCAAATAATGTATTATCTACCTCATCACTAACCTGGCGAGAATAATTGGCAGAAGATTCTGTATGATAGAATAATCTGCCATCAACTGTTAGGAACAGATATGATGGTAACACCTGTGGTAGCATGAATTGTAATGAGGTGGTGTGTGTCTCAATCCATAAATCTACATCTTCAGGATCATCTGGAATGTCATCGGTTAATTCATAGAACATTTTGTATAATTCATCAATTTTTAGCTCTATAACTGGTGTTATCTCGTCTTCAATTCTCAATAATGCATTTTTACAGAAATCAACATAAGGTAATATTCGATTCACCATAGCTTTGATGTCAAAGCCTGTATTCAGTGTTTTTCTCAGAATTTCCATACTCAGTGACAAAGCCCTCCATGCAAAAGTTTGAGAGTTATTTTTGTCATTTGAATAATTATACATATTGGCAGTGAAACATAGGTCCTTGTAATACTCAATATCCATTAGAATATCTTTAAATGCTGCTTTTTCCTGTTTATCCACATTTTTTGCAAGAATATACATTTTTTCAGCAAATGTATAGAACTGATTTGCATTGGTATAGAATTTTTTATTCTCATAGGTTTCAGCAAGTGATATGAAATAATTTCCTGCTAATAAAAATGCATCTTCTGATGCTTGATCTTCCAACTTCGCATTGCAAATAGCTATTTTCAATTGCAATGTACCCAGCTGTCCATAATTTATGTTCTTATCCAATAGCTCATATGCTTTCTGATAGTAATTTCTTGAAGATGCAGGATCATCAAACAGATCAAATAGTAAAGCATAATCAAAATAGATCTCAGATAAAATTGGCCTCAAATGCTCTTTCTCAGTACATAATTCAATCGCAGACTGCAATTTCTCAAATGCAAGATTATATTTCTTACTTTTTTTCAATTTTTTAGCTTCTTCTTGCATTGTTTTTACATTGTATGCATCTGACATTAAGTATTGATACTATTGCAAATATATTATGATTTCTTATTTTTATGATTTAATTGTAATATAATTGATATTTTCTAGTATCTGCGTTTTCTAATTAAATATGATACTGAGAATATTGTTAAAAACATCATAGTAAATGTGATCGAATTTGTATTGACATTATCTGTTGTATCTTGTAAGTCTGTACCACTATTTTTTGCAGTTTCATCAGATGTGTTAGATGTAGGGTCACTAGTGTTGGGGCTACTAGTGGTACTTTCACTAGTTGGCTGCACCATTTCAACAAATTCAATGCTTACATCATATGTGATATTCTTATCAGATGTATATAATTCAATATAATAGCCATTGTCTGGCATAAGTACCACACTCTCACTTTCAAAGAAAGTTGAAAAACTGGCATAAAAGCTAATAATGCTGAATTCAAACAAATCACTGCTATTATACAATTTGAGCCATAATGCGGGATAACTGTCATATGAACTGATTATTCTCAGGGAAATATTCAATCTTCCATATTTTAATTCCTCTATTTTGTACAAATCATAGTCGTCTCTGGCATTATCACTAATTTCAATTAATTCCTCTCCTATTGTTCCTGAAACTGTACTATTCAAATTTATTATTGGTGCATCGGCTAGTGATTCAGATGCATCAGAACCTGTATTGGCATCATTCTGTGAGGGTAGTGTAGCACTGGTAAAAGATAGCTCAATTGTGTATGTACTGTTCCAACTATATGAATCCAGAACAATTATATATGTACCTGCTTCTGGTATTGGTGAGGTCAAATAAAGTGAATTATCATAAAAGCCTAAGCTTTGAGAATATATTGTATCATATGAATCAGTCTCTACAAATATTGAAAGGTCTTTATAACTTTCATCAGTAGTTAATACTGAGAGGATATTTAAATATCCTGATGATGTTAAAGCAATTTCATAGTAATCATAGGTATCAGCATCTCCTGTTGATGTAACTGATCCATATCCAATATCACCTGAATATTGCGTATCTAATGATATTGCATGCAATGGTAGTTTATCTGCATCTCCTCCAGAGTTTGCATCATTTTGTGCATAAGTGCCTGGAGTAAATGTGATCTTCATTTCATATTTTACATAATCACTGTATGAGTTTACTCCGATCATAATGTTCCCCGTATTTATTATTGGTACTACTAAAAACATCTTGGGATCATCTTCCCAGAATGTTTCTGCACCAATTGTATTGTATGAATCAAATATTGTGACTGTTGAAAGGCTTGAGTGCAAGATGCTGCTTACAACATATGATACCGATAGTTTACCTACTGTGTCCACATTGATATAATAATAATCATGGTTATCCTCTTCATTATCAATATTTATCAAACTATCACCTAGTTCACCTGTGTAGGTGGTATCATATGATAGTGCAAATGCATTTGAAGCATCATCAGGCGCATCAGTACCTGAATTGGCATCATTTTGGTTAGGTAAACTCAATACTGGATTTCCTAACATACTTGTTATTAATAACAACATAACTAGTAGAATTGATTTCTCTCTTCCCATGTTAAATAATTTAATGATTTATCATTATTAATATATTCCGATTTTTTTTTATATTTTTTTATATTTTTTTTATATTTTTATTTTCCTGTACATAATTGCGTATAGTTGGGGCTATTCGCAATTTTTTGAAATCC
>JAJRQD010000026.1 GCA_024280435.1 archaeon
AGATATTTCAATTACATATTTTAAAAAAGAAAAACAAGACTTTATGTGTAGTTAGATTACGTTTAAATTACAAGTGTCAGATATATATTGTAGGAGAGTTTCAACTTGCAATTTGAGCCAGAAAATGACTATGGAAATGTAGAGTATAAAATCACACTCTCACATATCACGAGCAAAAGTGAGAGACTTCAGGAATTGGCAAGTCAGATGAGATTCCGATTGTATGAGGGGAGAGGGGAGGCTTACTACTATATCGGAGTGACTGATGAAGGAGCACCAGAAGGAATATCTGAAATCGAAATGAAAAAGAGTATTCAGATGCTGAATGAGATCTCAGATATCGCAGGTGCCAAAGTATCAATTCTTAGAAAAACTATGGGAAATAACGGACAAATTGCCGAATGTTTTGTGATAAAAAATAAAAATCCAAATGAGATCCCTCCAGACATAAGAATTGCAACTGTTGGCAATGTTGATGCAGGTAAATCCACTATTATCGGTGTGCTAGAGAATGGAGAACTGGATGATGGTAGAGGAGCTGCTAGGAGCAGAGTAGTGAGATACCTGCATGAACTGGAATCTGGAAGAACTAGCTCAATAAATACCACAGTCATCGGCTTCGGTATAGATGGTGAGATAATCAATCATGACAAAGTGAAATCCCCAACTGATTTTGAACTGCTGGAAAGATCGATCAAAACCATATCATTTGTAGATCTTGCAGGCCATGAGAAGTACCTGAAAACTACTATCAAAGGTCTTACAGGCCTTAATCCACAGTATGCATTACTAACAGTATCTGCAAATCAGGGCGTTCTTCAGATGACCAAAGAACATCTTGGACTGGTGATTGCTCTTAAAATTCCATTCTTCATATTACTTACAAAAGTAGATATTGCACCAGATAATATCAGAAAAAGAACTATCACAGATCTAAAAAAGCTACTGAAAATACCAGGAGTATCAAAGGTTCCAATAATAGTCAAAAATATGGATGATATCGTCATATCTGTGAAGAATATTGTTAACAAAGCAATTGTTCCGATATTCAGAGTTTCAGCAGTCAAAGGAGATGGATTGGATCTATTCAGAACTTTTCTGAAATTACTACCAATGCATCCACCACGTGATACCAAAGATCAGGGCTTCAGAGCATATATTGATGATATATTTGTTGTGCAGGGAGTTGGCACAGTTGTATCTGGAATGGTGTACTCCGGAAAATTAAAGGCAAATGATAGTGTATACCTTGGACCCTATGATACTGGAAAGTTCGAGAAGGTAAGGATTAAATCCATACAGTACAAACGTGTGAACACAGAAGAGGTCAAAGCAGGAACACATGCCACATTTGCATTGCCAGGAATTAAGAGGTCTGATGTCAGGAAAGGTATGGTTATGCTTGACTCCAGTTCTACTGGTGCAAGCAAAAGATTCAGAGCAGAGATATACGTGCTGTATCATTCCACCACCATAAAAATTGGATATACCCCGGTCATACACTGCAAAAGCATCGCACAGAGTGCAAAAATCATCAAAATTGATACAACTCATCTCAGAACAGGTGATCGAGCAATTGTGGAGTTTGAATTTGCATACAGACCAGAGCATATCAGAAAAGGTCAGAGAGTGATTTTCAGAGAGGGTAGAACCAAAGGCATAGGGATAATCACAGAGGTGCTATAGTATCAAAATACATAAAATATGGATTACCCAATTGTAAAATCAAAAATACCAATAAAAAAATCAGTGAATAATGATTATACTGATCTCAACGAGATTACATGAAATACTTGTAGATATACTGAAAAATAGATTCAAAGAACATACATTGATATTTGACAAAGTAGACAATGTATCAGATCATGTGCTATCAAGAATAGAGATTATCATCTCTGGTGGAAGATCATTTCCAGACAGACTGTATGCCAAAGCAAAAAAACTCAGATTGATACAAGTGCCTTGGATTGGAGTCAATGGATTTGAATTTGATAAGCTGAATAACAATGGTATTTTACTGGCAAATTCAAAATGGAATACGTTATTGGTTGCAGAATTCACACTCAGCCTGTTATTATCAGGGTTGAAGCAGATTGTGAGAGCAGACAGAGTATTCAGACAGGGCAGATGGGAGAGTAGAATGTATACATCTAAATTACTAACCAACTCCAATGTGTTGATTATAGGTTTTGGAGATATTGCCACCCACCTTGCAAGACTGATGCAACCCTATTCATGTAATATAACTGCATTGAAAAATAACCCAGATAAAACGACAGAGGAACAGAGAGGGCTTGTTAGCAGAGTGATCACATGGGATAATTATGAGAAGATTGCATCATATACAGATATTGTGATAGTAACACTGCCACTTACCGATAGAACAGAGAGTATACTGAATGGGAAAAGACTATCTCAACTCAAGAAAGGTGCATATCTGGTCAATATTGGCAGAGGTGCAGTTATTGAAGAGAAGGCTTTGTTTGAGATACTGAATAGAAATCATCTTTCAGGTGCTGCAATTGATGTATGGTACCATTATAACAGAGATAACAAACCAGAGCCATACTATCCATCTGAATTTGATTTCCATAAACTAGATAATACAATTATGAGCCCTCATAGAGCCTCCACAATCCTAGATTCACCATACACTGTATTTGATGATCTAGAGTACAACATTGATGCTTTACTGAATAACAGACCACTGAAAAATCTGATCGATCTAGGATTGAAATACTAGTCTTTTTGCTGTGAACTTTCCAATGTTTTCAATATATCCTCAATCTGGCTACTATGCATCTTATTGAGATCTCCTTCAAGATTACTCAATTTGAACATTGCCTCCCTCATTCCAGGTATAAAAAGCCCATCAATTGTATTTATAACATCAAGAGCTTTATTTCCAATCCGTCCTGTCAGTTTGTAAATACTGTATTTATCCACTAATTCAGATACTCTGGATTTAGCATCTTTAATCAGTTTATTTTTCAACTCTGCTTCTATGAAATTAGACATTTTGGGATCAGACATCAGTGCAAGATTGATATTGGCATGAATGTACTCAAGCATGAAATTGAAAAGATGAGTGTGCACATCCATCAATATATCTTTATTTTTCTGCAGTGATTGCAATCTCTGGGAAACAGATTGGGAAGATACTATTTTTTTTGCTTTTTTCTCTTCCAGTTTATCTGCAAATGGATCTGTGATCTGCATTTTATTTGATTCCAACTCGAATTTATCCCTGCAATCAAAGCCGATATTTTTGAGTATCCATGAGGAATAATCGAGATTATCACTGTATTTCAGCTTACTTATCTTCATCCGTGTGAATTTACGATTAATGCCCTCATCCTTCTCAGCAATATAATTGGCATGTGCTTTCTCCTTAGATTTCAGTACAATACCTGCAATCTGATCATTATTCTGATGAAATATCATATATTTTGTATCCTCATAATTTCTATCAAACAATAATTCATACAATGTCACATCTAATTTGAGAGCAGGGTCATCAAAAATATTTTTTATTAGGTTATGAAATTTACCCGTTAGTTCATTTACCTCGATCAATGAGGATTGTATTGTGCGATGAGATGCAATTCTTGCAAACAAATCTATATTCTCATCAATAATTCCATTGATCAGCCCACTTACCTCCCAGTTCTGCTCTCTTACTTGATCACTGATATCAGTTGTCATATTGGATTCCATAACTAATTCGGATACCATAACCCTTTCTGCCCATTCTCTGAGAATATTGTTGATCTCGCTATTATCAAGTGAAATTACCGAAGCCATATTTTCCAAATATCTTTGCATATAAAATCTCGTCTGAGAATAGTTAATATCCTCAATTTTTGGAGATACAAGTATGTACATCAACCTACCACTTTCATTCTCTTCCATAACAATTACAGTTCTATAATTCTTCATGTTACTGTTTATCTGATACTGTAATAATTTCAACTCAGATACACCAGATATTCCGTGAATTGACGGTTTCTGTTGACTTATATCATATAAAATATCTTGAATTGAGGAACCAGAAATATTAAAATTATCACTATTGATGCTTGAATAAAAAAACTTGTCTACTTCTGAATAGAGCATAATTACAAAAGAACCCTCTATCTGTTTTTCAACCATTGATTTTGAAATATAATCTGCCTCTTTTATGCTAAGATCAAGTCTATCCACAAGAATTTTTGCATTGATATAATAATTCTCAACTTCTAATGCAGATGTGATGTAACTAGACATCGCATAGGGAAATATGGAAGTGATTGGTAAGCTGAGGTAACTTGCCTCTATCTGTGATAGTAACCACCGGAAATCTACACCCTGAAAAAATTCAGATAACTCATCAAATAATGGAAAAAGTAAGTCCTCAATTATCTGTGTTTTTATTACTGATAATCCCAATCCCTTCTCAGATTGTGATTTTACATTTTTATTTATCTTTGCAACTATTTTATTTATTATCTTAATGAGGTTTAAACTATCCATATAAACAATATTTGCATCTTCTTTCCCCTTGTTCAATATTAAAAATACCTCATCAATCCTCTCCTCATCATTCATTCCAGGTAATTCACTACTGGTCAACAGATAATCACTGATATACAGACCAACCATTGCTTCTTTTGCATCACATCTGAATTTATTCTGATATTTACTAACTTTTTCAGGAAAGATTGAACCATATCTGTTTATTGATTTTTCAAGACTTGCAGCGATTGAATCCTTAAGCTCATCATTCAAGCTCATTAGAACAATATAATCAGACTTCAGTTTAAAAAAAGTAGTTTTATTTTTTATTATTTTTCACTAATTACTGGTATTATTTACAATTTCAATGCTAAATACACCTAATATCAATTCTAAAGAATTATTATAATTTAACTATACCAACTATTGTTATTTTGTATAATTTAAAACTCGATAAGTTCTTTTCCTCGAATATTTAAGAAAACTACTAAATACGATGTCTTTCTATATTAAATTAATGACTCTTAACACAATTATCATTGACGATAGCTTTTTCGTTAGAGAAACTTTATCTAAAATGATAGCTGATTCGGGTCATAATGTGATTAAAAAGTATAATAATGGAAAATCAATTCTTGAGGATCTTAATAATATCAATGCAGATGTTTTTTTCCTAGATATAATATTACCGGATTTATCTGGATTGGAGGTTCTACCAAAGATAAGAGAGAGATTTCCAAATGGGAATATTGTGATGCTATCCGGTATGACACAGGGAAACACAGTAGCAGCAGCATTACAATTGGGAGCCACTGATTTTGTATCCAAACCAATAAGCAAGGATCAACTATCTGATTTATTATCCAAATTCTCTGCCAATGTATCCATACCAAGTGTCGAGGAATTATCAACGATTGGAGTGAGTACATTTCTGATAAATATGTTTATCTCTGAACTGGCAGCTCATGCATCTGCAAGTTTGCGTGAGATAATATTCAACCAGGCAAGATCGATACTTGAATATCTAAATATGAACTATTCAGAGATGTTTGTAACAGATCTGGAAAAAATCACAATAGAGCCCAATCCAGAGCTCTGGGGTAAATATTCAGAGGAGGAGGTTATTAATAAACTGGCAGAGATACCTGTGGATCTATCAATGGAGGTTTCCTTCCTGTATCCAGAGGATTTCATCAATGACCTGTATGATCAGGCAATTCTAATAATGGCATCAAGAAGTAAAATAGTGAAACTATTTGAATTGGTCCCTCCCAGTAAAATAGGATTACCGGAGCTACCAAGTATTGACAATATTTCAGATACACCTATGCACAGTGCAGGAACTACATTTGAGGAACTAGAGAAGGCAATTGCAATCAGTGCATATCTTGCAGGTAGTATGGGACCACAGATCCTTGCAAATATAGATGCAGGTCTTGTTGATGAACATATAATAATGAGAAATGCAATATTCTATTCCACACTCAGCAATGCAAATGATGAGAATTTTCAAGAGGGATTATTTGGACCATTACCGGTATCGAGTACTTCTGAGGAATCTTTATCTTCTTTAGTGTATACTTTGAAAATGAGAACTGTTGAGGATGACACTCCAGCCCTGATAATGCTGACCTTCTATTTCACACCAACAGCAGAGAAAATCATATCAAATTACAGTAGACTTAGTTTTATTATCAAAACCAGATTGGCAAATATTAATTATGCAGAAGAGCTGGATAGAGTGTTCATAAGAAACCTGTTGAATGATGCCATTAATTTCATACTAGAATAGTACATGTCTGATTTCTTTTCTCCTGCATATGTTTCAGTACCCTCATCAGTAAGTACATCACGGGTTTCAGATCAACCACACGGTAGATTAAAGAACCAAAAGGTAATAGTCGGGATAATGCACTTATAGATCCACTCTCTGTGGTCCAGGTATCACCCTCCACAATATGAAAGCTTGCCCAGTATTTCTCATCACCTAATAAAGAAATACCTCTTTTCATAGCACTTTCCTCATGCATTGGGATGTGTGGAATAGAAATCATTCTTGAGATGAATTTAGCAAATTTGGTGCATATACCACAATCGTCATCATACAAAAGATAAATCATTTCATATTATAAAATTGGAATTATACTTAATAATTTATTTACAACTGATTTTATGTGATTACCAATATTAAACAGATTATTTAAGTGGCACCCAATCAGCACGACAAGTTGGACAAGTAGGCATTATCTCAGTCCATTTATCAATATGTTCACTGTGATAGAAATACTTGCAACTAGAACATTGTTCATATTCATCATCTTTGTTGAGATTATGTTTACAAATCATACAGGTGGGTAATTGACGTTGACAATGAACACAATATTTAGCAAATTGTCTTATACCCTGACTACAGTAAGGACAGTTTACCATTTTTTTCCTTGAAAAAAGTGTTTTTACCCGGAACGAAGCCTTGTACGCACCTAGTTGCGTCTGTCTCAATCTACGGCTCACACTATCCTCTTTTTGAACAAATAATATTGATAATGATATTATCAGCATAATTATTGCAAAGGATGATAATATGAGATCTTTGGAAAAAATAGACATTATACCAAAGATGATAAAACCTGTAAATCCAATCATATAAATATTTGAGAGCAATGAATTCACCAGATATATACTCAGATTATACAATGCAATTAATAATTTCTTACTACCAATGATTATTGATTTAATCAGTTTTTTCAGACCTAGAAGCATTGACTTTAGCATACCCGGTATATTTTTCAAACGGGTGAGAATACCCTGTATCAACAGTACTGATAATTCAGCAGTACGACCAAGTGCAAATTTGATAAACTCACGAAATTCTATCAAAAGTAGTAGTGAAAAAATAATTATCAGATTGATCCTTGGTGATAGAAAGGGTATAATCTCCAAGGGTTGCAATAATGCAGATACAAAGAATGATACAAAGTAGTAGACCATAACTACAAATGCGGATATAGTCCAGATAGATCTTAGATATCTTCTTCTGAAATTATCAAGTAGTTCAGATAATTGCCCTTTTGTTTTTTCAAAGAAGTTGATAATTTTCATGTTCAGGTCATAGTATTCGGTAGTATATCCAAAAACTAACAGTGTGATGCCAGCAAGAGCGATATATACACCGGTGGTGTTATCAAACAATTGCCATGCAAAGCCTATAACAGGAATTGCAAATAGTACAAATCCAATTGCAACCAATAAAGACCCAAATGCCAGTTTCTCAACACCAATTCTTTGCAATCTATCAAGAATAAATTCTCCAGCTGCGAATAGACCTGCCACTGCAATCAATGTCAATCCAATCTCAAGGTAATTCAGTACTATAACGATCACACCGATTGTGGCCAATGCGATCACAAAAGGTCGTGCGTTACGTTTTGTTTCAGTACTGCTCAAATTGATCCCTCCAGTCTGAACTGATTCCTTCTAGAAGTAACCTCTTTGAATGAGAGCACCCCGATAATTATCAGAAAACCACCAACAATCAATTGTATTGTGAAATTACCCATTATGTTAGCAAATATGATGGTGGCTAATGGGAAAATTGGGATTATCAGGCCAAGGCCGAGTAATACAAAGAACAGTGCCAGTAACCACAGTAAAAGCAATACTATGTTTTCCCAGATAGTTTTCAATATTGATACTGTGAGATTATAGATCCATAATAGAAGATTCTTAACAAAATTGAACATATTTCGGATAATATTTCTCAATCCAAAGAACTGAAGTATCATCTTCAATAATTTCAGAAAAGAGTAGACAAATGAACCCACTCCAAATACCAAAGAATCTACAAACTTCATAATAAGCTGGTTCCATGAGAAAGCATACAAAATTGATGCAAACACAATTATCCCAATATCCACATATTGATTGAATGTGAAATTAAATGGTATGAATATCAGTATTGTGGCAAACACGGGCAATATCTTTTCAATCGAGTTTACCATACTATATAATCCCATGAGTATAGACTTTATCACAGGATAGAAGAATTTTATAATATTAATTATTATATGATGGATTGAGAATGCTATCAAAATAAGGAATAGAGCAATATTTAATGGTATTCCAAGCACCTCATCAGATGCTACACTGAATAGTGCTATGAAGGCACTGATGAATGAGACAAACTGTAATGACCTTAATGGATAGGTGGAGATTAAATCAGCCAATACATGATACACAGATTTACTTTTATTAACAATACTAGGAATTGATAATAACCAGACAAAGACAGATATCATAAATATCAGCGAGGCAATCTTAGCAAATCCAGTCATTGTGTTCAGTATATATGGCAGTATTGGATATAACATCAGAATAAATATCTGTAATCTTGTAGTGACATATCGTCCATTCCATGAATTCATAGATGATAAAACTACCACTACACTCATGATGAGAATTGCATACGCATTTGAATTTTCAATAGCAGATCCATACATTATCAGAGAGATAATTGATAGTAAAGCACGAACTACATTGATGATTGAATTTCTTGACCAATCAATTATATAGAAGAATGCATATTTTATACGATGTAGTAGATCCACAAAGAACCGGTTGAATAGGAATAATTCACTCAATGCACCTGTAATCAGAAATAGCAATGAGTATACAGGGATAAATTGCTTCAATACTGATATGTTCACGGTAGGTGCAATCATAAATAAAGCCAGATTGATACCAGCCATTGCAAACAATGTCTCAGCAAATGGGTCTCTAACTTCGGGTGAAAGAGCAAGTACTCTTTTTGAATAGATTACAATTGATACCAATGCCAACACAGAGCCTGCTATTGCAAGATATTCACTTACCTTGAGAATCCACAGAACTGTAATAGTCATAGTTAATATCAGTAATAAACTACTGATCCTATCTTTATGCTCTTTCATAGTATTTCTAAAAAAAATCTAGTATAAAAAATCTTCAACTTCTGTTGTCAAAAATAACACTAAATAGATTATTAGCTAGCAATCAAAAATAGCATTAGATAGATATTTAGCTAGCTAGCTTACACAAGTATTGCAATTTATACTAATTGCTCTAACAAAAGTTAAGAAAACAAAAATAGAATTGAATTTATGGCAGAATCTATTCAAAATGAGATAGATATAATCTCAAAAGTCACCACCATATTGGAAAGGACTATACCAGTAATTATGACACCATCCCAGCATAAAGTTGCAATAAATGCCATTAACTCAGCAATGGATAATTTGCAGCAGAGTAATTTACATGCTGACTTTGCTTCTCTTGCAACTACTGTGAGAATATTGAACAATGGAGAATCAACAGTTCTAGGAACTATTGCTTACCAGGGTTTTATCCTTGAATTACTAGAATTACTCGAGGGTATAAGAATTCAATTGTTGGAGAATGGAGCAGTACAGAATATAAATCTAACTGATGTACGCTCAGCAGGAGAATTTCTCATCAGATTATCGGGTAGAGTGACTGCAAGATATAAGATAAGAGTGACATTTAATCCGGAATATGAGGCTAAATCAATCCGTGCATTCATGTTAATCAAGGAATTACAACCATTTGTGAGATATCTTAGTTTATCTCCTGATATCACCACTAATCAGAATCCAAACCTGGATAATGGATTTGAAATCGATTGTTTATCCATGGAAACTGCACAATCATTGCATAAGATCGCAGGTGGAGTATTGGAGGTAATAAATGTACAGCTATTCAATGAGACCAAAAATATGCCAGTTATGGTACTTGATCCACCACATCAGGAAAATTCATTCAATAGTCAAGTAGCTAATTTTCTAGCTAATTAAATCTGTTCTATTTCCTTGATCTTGTGAGAGACAACAGTATACATGGTTTCCATATCACTGTTATCCTTTCTTAGTTCATCATATATTGATAGGCTGTTATTCATATGTTTCAAAGATTGAATTTTGTCTATTTTTATCAGATGGAGGCCCAATAGATAGTTAACCTCTGCCTGTCCAGATAAAGATGATAGTTCGGAAAATAATTTTATTGATTTCTCAAATACAGGAACAACCTCATGTGTATCCCCATTTCCATCAAGTGCAACACCTAGCTGTGCCAATATTCTTGCCTCTGATGGTTTATCTTTTAACCTGTGGAATATCTTTCTACCCTCTTTTGCATGCTTGACAGCAGGCATATATTCACCTTTGCTAGTGTAGATAGTTGAGGCCATCTCATGTGCACTGGCAAGCCCATATTCATTTCCAGTAGCAGAATACAGATCAAGTGATTGTTTTATCAGATTTACTGCATTCTGAATATCCTCATTCTCTCTTGCACTGATGAGTGTTATTTTGGATAATTCTAGTAATGTCTGTGCAGCACCATCCTTATCACCTGCCTCTGTACGATATTTCAATCCCTTGAGTAATCTATTTTTACCCTTTTTGAATTTACCAAGTTTCAAGGAGAGTATACCCAGTTTTGTCAGTACCATGCCCATTGTTTCTGGAGATCCAGTGATTTTTGCCAGATCCAGTGCTTCTATCAACAAATCCTCAGATTGTGATAAATCCTCAATCATTGCAGCCTGTTCAACCATCACATCTATTAACCCCTTCTCATCTTTTAACTTTGAATACATTTTTTTTGCCTTCATTATAGTATTCAATGCATCTTTATCACCCATATGATGCAATATCTTTCCTTCCTGAAGTACTGCCTTTGCTTCATAAAATTTGCGAATTTTCTTATCCTTTATCTTCTTACTACTCTTTTTTATCTCCCGATAAGCTTCCAATTGTTTCTGAAGGGATTGTTCATTATTCACCTGCTGAAACATCACCTTTACAGCAGATTCATAATTTTTTGCCTCAACAAAAGCTTCTTTTGCCTGTACATATATCTCAGCAGGATCTCTATTTGTAAAAACATATATCATAGACAGTGAGAATAGAATATCTCCTTTGAGATCCATTCGTTCATCATTTGATGGTATTTTATCTATAAATTGCAATGACTTGTTGAATGATTGCTCTGCTTTCTTTGCACGATTTAACTGAAGATTAACCATACCTTCAAAATGATAAACTCTTGCCAGTTGAAATCTGACCATTTCCTTATCAGTAGCACTCTCTCTTAGTGTTTTGGTCAAAGATTTTATACATCTGGATAAAGATTCAAGAGAATTTTTCAAATCTCCATTCTGATAGTATTTCTGTGCTTTTGCACAGTGATCAGATCTCTTCTTCATATATTGGGAATGGATTGTATATTACTAAATTTATGTATCAAGTATTATTCTCAAGCCAATCAGCAACTGATTTCACAACAATTTCAAGAGCAAGTGTGATATTTTCCTGTTCCATTGATGGCTTATTCCCTGTTACCTGTTCTGGAAGCAGGGGTACATGAATAAATCCAGTTGGAATATCTGGAAAGTCCTCTCTTCCATGATAGAACACCTGATTACAGCCAAATTCACCTGCATCATCTGAATATCTGACAGGAATACCAGCTTTGTTGATCTCAGACATCACTCGTTCCAATGGTAATGTCGATTTATGGGCATCAGGTCCGATCTCAGATATTATCTCACTATTAACCAATGTACCACAATTGTATGGAATATTACAATTCACTATATTCTTGGCTATCCTCTCTAGTCTGATCTCAGCACCACCTGCCTGTCCAGAGAGGACAATTGCATTTGGTTTGTACTCATTCACCAGTTTTTGTAATTCAGGCTCAATCTCCTTGTACCTAAGTGGTAGAATTCTTGCAATTATTCTGTGGCCATTGAACTCCTTGCCATCAAGTACTTTTGCTGCCTCTGCAGTTGGATTGATAGCCCAATCTCCAAATGGTTCATAACCCGTGAATAAAATAGTCATAAACGATTATACCATCAATAATTATTGAATATTGGTGTTTGCCTAGTATTTTAAATTGAAAGATCAGAGTATAATACTATGCCGTCATCTTGGCTAAAAATGAAATAACTGTGCTTAAGGATTAGAACCATGAAATTTAAGATAGATTACAATATACCAGCTGCTAATAGATTTGTTAAAAAGTTTGGATACACAGATCTAGAAAATGTTTATTGTATTCAAGTGTAATCATATGTATACTCTAATAAAACTGAAATAGTATAATTATAAAATTAATCAATGAACATTGATTTTTCAACAAACAAAAAATATATTGCAGTGATAGACTTTGAGGCTACATGCAGTAATGATAGGACATTTCCCCGGGATCAGATGGAGATAATTGAATTTGCCTGTGTGGTAATAGACAAACAGCTAACAGAGATTGATAGGTTTGCCACCTTTGTCAGACCGGTTAGAAATTCCAGATTAACAAAATTCTGTACTGAGTTAACCAGTATATCACAGGAACAGGTGGATGGCGCACCAGAATTTGAAGAGGTAATTTCTCAGTTCAATAAACAGATCATAGATAAATATGATCCGTTATTTACCTCATGGGGCAGATATGATAAATCACAACTACAAATGGATTGTAAATATCATAAAGTTAATTTCCCATTTAACGAGGAGCATTTGGATATTAAGAGATGGCTACCGCAATATCTTGGATTCAACAAACCAAAAGGTATTGGAGGTATGATCAGATACCTTGGCATGCAATTTGAAGGTACACCCCACAGAGGAATTGATGATGTGTTGAATATAATAAAAATTCTACAAAAAGTGGAGGATAATCTTCCAAAATCAGAAAAAATATAATATATTCATAGTTCTCTGGTTAAATATCACCAAATAATGGTTCAAAATAAATTGAACTCTATAGAATTTAATGATAGTATTTTTTTTCAATATCTGTCACATTAAAATTATCATTATTTTGTATTGAAATGCAAAATTTGGGGTAATTACAGCTTCAAAAATTGCGTATAGTGGTGGCTATACGACACTGGAGCTAGTTTATGTAATACAGAAAATACTATATTCGTAATAAAATACTAGACAAACAATAATAAAAATGTTTAGTGATATTATTAGCCGTGAATGAATAAATCAAGTTGAAGTATTAATTTTATGCCATTTCAGATAAACACTGCTAGCAGCGGCACATTGTTAGCCAGCCGATTGAGCAATATTTTGAATAATTGTAGTGAAAATATTATTTTAAATAGAGTATTTTAAATTTTCAGCCAGCTGAAAGTATGAAATTTTAATTACTATTTGAGATTATTACTCAAACCATTCGTTTTTAGCGTTATAAATCTTTACAGCGGATAAAAAGATACATTGAACAATATAGTGCACCTCAATATCGATGATAAACTGACAATAATAACAATAATCAAAGTCGTTCACTTGATTAGGTAAAAATATATACTCTGATTTGTATATGAGTCCTAGGATGTTAGATATAAGATTATACGGGAAATTCAGAGTTCTTGCAGAAGATAAGAGACCAACTGCACAGTCAAAGTTGCATTTACAGTATATAGAGGGTGAGAATATAGATAATTTACTAAAAAGACTCAATATAGAATCAGATAGAACGGGAGAGATACTTGTGAATTTTGCAGTTGCAGAGCTCAACACAGTGATACCAAGAGATGATAGCAGAGTTGCTATATTTCCAATGGGAATGGTACTATTATGCGGTGCTTCGCATCTCAAGGGTCATTCATACAGTAATATGAAAGAGGCGAACAGTTCATATTATGGTAAACCGGAGGTTAAGTAATGGAGATAAAGGTCAAGGTTTTTGCAAATCTGAGAGATCTGGTCCCGGTAAAGCCAGCTCTTGGAGAGGCAATAGTTCTGGATATGGAAAGTAACTCAACTGTATTGGATGTGATGAAAAAAATCAATCTTAGCAGGAATGATGTGGCAATTATACTGATTAATGGAGTACACCATCCTCCGGAACACATTATAGCAGAAGGAACATCTATTTCACTTTTTTCACCCGTTGGTGGAGGATAATTAACAAATATATTATATGTGAATAAAAGTCTCTATATTGAAAAATCAGCTTAGGCTATCTGAAAAATAATATTTCTAAATATGTAAAATTGCCATATTAAACTTAAATAATTAATTTGGATACATATTTTATCTATGCTTGAAAGCGAGAAAAAAATACTAAGAATAAATATGAACGACCTTTCTGTCAAATGGGAGGAAGTCAAAGATGAGTGGAAACATCTGGGAGGTAGAGGTTTGACCTCAACCATTATCTCAGAAGAGGTCCCTGCATTATGTGAACCATTGGGGCCTTATAACAAACTGATCATTGCTCCAGGACTAGTAACTGGAAGTACAGCACCCTCAACAGGTAGATTATCTGTTGGGGCAAAATCACCCCTGACAAATGGAATAAAAGAAGCAAATGCAGGTGGAAGAACACCACAGAAACTTGCAAGAGCAGGTGTCAAAGCAGTAATAATTGAGGGACATCGTAAGGATAAGAACAAATGGTATAATATTATTATCAAAAAAGATAATGCAGAGATTGTAGAGGCTAATGAATACCACAATATGGGCAACTATGAACTGATTAAACAATTATGGGAGAAATATGGTAGCAAGCCTGGAATTATCGGATCCGGTATAGCCGGTCAGATGTTACTTCAGGGAGCAGGAATATTTGGAAATAATGTTGAGAATAGTGATCCGGGAAGATTTGCAGGAAGAGGTGGATTGGGTGCAGTTATGGGCTCAAAGGGTATTGTTGCAATAATCACAGATGATAGTGATGGAGGAGTGATAAAGCCTGTTAATGAGGAGAAATTCAAATCTGCAACAGCAGCTCTGAAAGAGGCACTGATAGAGCATCCAGTCACGGGTAAGAATGGTGGACTTCAGAATTATGGTACCAATGTACTGATGAATGTGTTGAATGAGGCAGGATCTTTACCTGCCAAGAATTGGACACTTGGATATGTTGAACATGCAGTGAAAATATCTGGAGAGGCAACACATGAGAGGATTGATCTGGCAGTGGAGAAATTTGGAGATCAGACCAATGCACAGTACGCACATGCCTGTAATCCTGGATGTGTGATGAAATGCTCAATGATAGTTGTGGATAAAGATAGCGGTAAAGAGGTACTCAGCCCATTGGAGTATGAGAGTGCATGGAGCCTTGGAAACAATACCATGATACACACATATGAGGATGTGGTCGAGTTAAACAGGATCTGCAATGATATTGGCCTGGACACTATCGAGGCGGGAAATGCATTGGCAGTAGCCATGGATGCAGGAGCACTTGAATTCGGAGATGGTCCTGCTGCGATTAAAGCATTGAAGGGTGTTGCAGAGGACACACCAATGGGTAGAATCATCGGATCGGGTGCAGTCACCACAGGAAGAGTATTTGGGTCCAATAGAGTGGCCCATGTGAAGGGTCAATCAATGCCGGCATACGATCCCAGACCAATCAGAGGTATTGGCGTCACCTATGCCACCAATCCAATGGGTGGTGATCATACAGCAGGATATACCATAGCAGCAGAGATACTTGGGATCAAAGGAGAGGTAACAGATCCAAGAGCAATAGATAAGGCAGGATTATCAAGAGCATTCCAGGAAACTACTGCATTTCTTGATTCCAGTGGATACTGTTTGTTCACTGCATTTGCAATACTTGATGTGGATGCTGGATTTGCAGGACTAGTGGATTCATACGCAGCAATTATGGGTGAAGAATTCACTGTTGATGATGTCACCAAATTTGGTAGAAAGATACTGAACCTGGAGAGAGCATTTAACAAAGCAGCGGGAATGACCAATGCAGATGATAGGCTACCCGAATTCATGAAAACAGAGCCATTACCACCTCATAATGTGGTATTTGATGTCACTGATGAAGAACTAGATGCAGTTCATAATTCTCTGTAATACTTGATCTATGAATATTTTCAACAATATAATAAATAATACTAAGCAACTTTAAGATATGTATACAAAGCTTTTACATCGATGGTAAGAATATTTGATATTGATAATTTACAGTTAAGATGCAAAATATGGTTTGAATCACCGGATGAAAAACAATCACTACTGGGTGAGAATAAATTTGCACTACTTGAAGCATTACATGAGAAGGGGTCTATAAAAGCAGCTGCAAAAAAATGCAGACTGGAATATAAAACGGCATGGGATATGATTAAAAACATCAATGATAAATTTCAACCAAATCAGATAATAGTATCTGAGAGAGGCTCAGGAGGTGGTAGTAGTTTGACCACTCTGGGAATAGAATTACTTGAGAAATATAACAGATTAAACAGATTATTTGGAGAAATTATTGAATTAATTGAGAATGGAAATGAAATTGATATTATTATTAAATAGGTTAGGTGAACATTTTACCAAGAGATTTACTAATACTATCCAATGCACTGGATATTATCTTCTCAGGATTGAAGTCCTCTCCATTGATTTTTATCTGGCCATTGTTGATTTCAATTGATTTATCATCACCAATACTTAAAACACCATTTTTTGCATTAAGATGTACCAGTTTTTCCACTCCTTTTCTTTTGAGGATCATCACCTCACCCTCACATATACGGATAGATGAATCATCTGTCTGTACAAAAATATATTTTGATTTTGTAGATATAATAATCACAGTATCATCATTTTTACCATCAAGATCAATATTATGTTCCAATTTATCCAGCTTGTATTTATCAAGAACTACCTGTGCCTCATCTATATCATACTCATTCAGTTCTGAGCTAGCCAGTTTGTTTTTCATATCCAATATGAATGCATACTCAATAGTATCATCAACAGATTTTCCCTGCATTCCTTTGGAAGTATGTGCAGTGAAATCTGCCAATAAATTGATAGGACCCATTACAATCCAGCCAATTGGAAGCTCATCAATGAGTACTTCGAAAAATTTCACACCCCTAGATTCAATCTTTACGTTCTCATCTAACCACTCACCATCTGAGATGAATGCCTTACCAGATAATTTTAAATCATTTATATCATATCTCATCTTACTCATCCACCTCAAATTCAATATCTTCTAGTTTTTCTTTCAGATCCTCTGTTGCATCCTCAATACCATTCATCTCATCCTCAATACCATCCATCTCATCTTCCAATTCATTCTCGTAGGGTTCTTCTGTGTATTCACCGGACTTTATTTTCTCATCATACTGATGCCTTCTGAATAACATCTCAACCAACTTCAATGCTTCCATTCCAAGTTGTGTGATGAGATATCTACCCCTTACAGCTTCTTGGGAAATGAAATTAGCATGTATAAGATTATCAAGATGGTTTTTTAAAGCACCACCTTTGAAGCTGAGCTTATCTGCAAGTTCTGGAGAATAATGTGGTTTCGTCTCCAATTCCTTTAGGATCATTAATCTACGTGCATCTGCGAGTGAACCTGCAAGTGACGGAGCAACGTCCAAAAAGTTCTCCAGTTCCTCAACAGTCAATGGTTGATATTTCAAAAACTTGTTCTTTAATTTCATCTCTTTCTTTCTGATCCTCTTCTCATGCTGTCTTATCTGTCTCTCTGCATTCCTCACAGCTCTTTTTGCCTCTTTTGCAGCTGCTTTTGCTGCACTCTTCTTCATCTTGATACCGAAATTTGACGATAGAGAACTTAGGGAGTGTTGTAAATTTTGCTCAACTCCTTTTAGTACATTTGCCATGTAATGATTCATAGTCTCACCCAATTCCTCAAGTCCATCAAAATCAATATCAAGATCATCTGCACTGAATACAATCTTTGGTTTCTTTGGTGGTTTCTTTGGTTCACCATGTACAGTATCAAATTTTACTGTGTGTTCAGGATCAGAGGCTTTTGCTTTCAACAATTCTTTGATCTCATTCATCTCTTCTTTTATTCTCAATAATTCATCCTCTAGGGATTGATTTTTGTTTTCGTTCATATTATTACCTTCTTTTATTGGAGATTATCAGTTTCATGACTTTATCATGTTTCTCCCAATAGATCTTACTCATCATCAATGATAGCCATATTCTATCTCTGGTGATCAGTAGATCCATTTTATTTTTCATGCTCATAACTTCACCTAGAATACTCTGAACACCGTTTTATCTGCATTCCTCATATCATTCATGAGCTTTTTCTGCCTATCCAGTGAAAGTTTTCTCTCAGTCTCATGATCCAATTCATATGGACCAAGTCCTGCATTTTTACTCTCAACATTTATGTTGAGTATTTTTCTGAAGTTAATGAATTTATTTGATTTTCTTGTTACTGCTGCCATCTTGGGTTTCTCCTTGATTATTACAATTGTATGAATAGTAAATTATTCAAAATGTATTAAATCTTGAAATTTGTTTTTTTCTCGCATTTAAGAGATGTTACAAATCAGTTGAATTCAATTCATTTGTTTTGTATTTACAATTCACTTGCAAACTATATATGCAAATTGTAATATATAAAATTTCCTACACTTCTGAGTTAATACTGGTTCACAATGGATTATGTAATAAAATAGAGAGTGCATTCAGTTAAATATTAATTTACTGACCGATATAATATTATGAAACATTTATTTTTCTAACAATAATTTGTTGAGAAAGATTTTAGGCACTCACAATTAAGTTTCTGCAACAATCTTATATGATTGCAATTAATATTGAGATTATGGACAGTACCATTGAGATTAACACAGAAGGTAGGAGTAGAACCCAGGCTGTGATAAATACTGCCAATATAATTGATTATGCAGATGCACAGATAGATATATCAGTTTATCAGGCAGTAGAAGTAGAATTTGGACTGAACCCCACTGAACTAGGCATGATTACTGCTGTGAGAGCACTGCTACAAAGTGTGGCCACTCCATTCTGGGGAGTACTCGCTGATAAATACTCCCGCAAGAAAATACTTGCATTTGGTACATTCCTATGGGGTGTGATCACCATAATTGTGGGCCTATCCACCTCATACAACTCAATGCTGATATCAAGAGGTGTAAACGGTATTGCCCTGGCAATTATAACGCCAGTAACTTATTCATTGATCGCAGATTATTTCAAACCTGAGGACAGAGGTAAAGCATTTGGACTACTAGGTCTGACCACAGTTATTGGTGCAGTTACAGGTACATTATACGCCACCACCATTGCAGGTGGCCCACAGATATGGGGATTTGATGGATGGAGGTTTGCATACTTTAGCTTTGGTGCCATGTCAATTCTTCTCGGCATACTTGTCCTGATATTTGCCAAGGACCCGATAAGAGGTGGATCCGAGATTGGTTTTGAGAACAAAGGCATTGACGAGGAGAACTACAAATTATCCGCATACCATTTCAAAAGTATATTGAAGAGCAGAACATTTTTGATTATTGTGGCACAGGGTATGGTGGGTGCACTACCATGGTCTGCACTGGGTTTTCTAATTCTATGGCTTCAGTATATTGGATTTGATGATGGTACCAGTGCTATTATGTATGGAATGATTGCCCTGGGTGCGGCATTTGGTAATCTATTCGGAGGATATGCAGGTGATTGGGCATTCAGAAGAGATCAGGAACGAGGTAGACTAAAAGTTGCACTTGTTAGCATATTTTCAGGTATTCCTCTATCCTACATCCTATTCAATATGATACCACAGACCACAGAGAGCAAGGGAATAATGATTGCCTTCGGAATGCTAACTGGATTTATGATATCGTGGGTAGCTCCAGCGGCCAACAATCCAATTCTTGGTGAAATAATAGAGCCTGAAGCGAGATCAACATCATATTCAATGCAGAGGCTTTTTGAGGGAAGCTTTGCAGCTTCTGGTACATTGATAGTAGGATATCTAGCAACCAAATACTTTGGGTATGTAGAACGAACTGAGAACATCGCAGATCTATCAGAGGTGGATAGGATAGCAAATGTATCTGCACTTGCCAATGCCATGTTCACAGTTGCATTCATTGGTTGGACGCTATGCTTCCTGATCTACACACTTACACTCATATATTATCCAAGAGATAGAAACAGAATAAAAGAGATAATGCAAAAAAGGCTTGAATAGCTCACTCAGTCGTATGAAATACATAGCTCACTCAATTGTATGGAGCATATTATCGATTAATTTAATTCTTGGAGACACAAGAAAATCAATCTGAGATTGAGTATTCTGTAATCCACTTAGAGCAAATAATTCCAGTTTATTTATGGGAATAGTACTTCCATATGCATAAAAAGGCTTTCTCAGCTTTAATGTGATAAATGCCTCATCTATAATTTGTTTGAGATTAACAATCTGATTAAATGTGATACAAACTCTCTGTTCATCGCCAAGATCCTTCATCTTCAGATATATTAATGATTTTACCACAGGTAAATTGTATTGATGAATAATTAGATTACCAGGACCGAGTTTCAGTGCACCTGGATGTTTATGAGAATTCATACCTATATTAAGACATAATATTATTTAATTTTTACTCACATAGGGGTTAACTATTTAGTATCTATTTTTTTAGTGTGATCTATTGAATGAAGCTACACCTGCTTTTATCTTCACATCAAGAAAATTTACCTCAGGAACCACCGTACAGTTGTAATTATCAGAATAATCACATAAAGAATTATATGCCATGTTAAGATCAATCACAATAAAATCACTATTTATTTCCTCATTAGAAACCTGAATTGTGATCATCTTTTCACCTACAAATTTCAAAAATAAAAAGATTAGAATACATATTGTCTCATATAAAAACGATAATGTCATCAAATATATAAATAAGTAATTATATATCAATATTATGGAAAACATAGAACAATTGAGATTAAAAGCCAAATTATTCAATGGATTCAGTGATGTATCCCGTTTGAGGATATTCCAGACACTTATTGATAAACCAATGAATGTCGGAGAGATAGTTAAACTTACAGAACTTAGCCAACCAAATGTATCTTCACATTTGAAATGCCTGAATGATTGTAATCTTGTGAAAGCAAAAAAAGTAGGAAGAAAAGTGTTTTACTCACCTATCAATGATAAGATAAAAGAGATGATGCGATTAGCAGATGACATACTTCAATATATCTACAGTGATATAAACAGTTGTGTTAACTATGAGGTGAGCATTTGACAGAGCAGTTAATTGCATGTGATTGTGGTGGAGATTGTGCAGATATACCACAACTACATGAGAACGATAGTTTCATCAAAGTAATTGGACTACTAATAATCAAGAATAACAGATTCAAATATATTATCTACGCAACCATACTTGCATTTATTTCAATAATACTCACATTAATACAATTCGATGAAATTGTGATAAACTTGCTCTGGATCAGCTCTGCAATTATGGGACTGGTAATACCCTTCAGAAGTGCTATAAAAAGTGCTAGGAAAAAGAACTTGACTATAAACACATTACTGGTTGTTGCCACTGTATCAGCAGTATTATTGCAGTTGTATGAGGAAGCTGTGCTGTTAGTGATTATTTTTTCCATGGGTGAGATAATTGAGGGAGTACTTGTCAATATAACTGAGAGGGAGCTGGATATATTCAAAACACTAGTACCTGCAAACACAACTATCATCAATGATGAGGGCATGTCATTACCAATCAAGTCAGATAGTATTATTAAAGGTCAGAGAATACTGGTCAGAACGGGTGAGATAATACCAATTGATGGTGTTGTTGTAGATGGCTTGATAGAACTGCAGAACAGCCATATCACAGGAGAAGCTGAGATAGTTACAGTACAGAAGAACGATGCTGTTTTTGCAGGAGGTATTATCATTTCAGGAAGTAGTACAATTATTGCCACAGCAGATGCAGGTGAGAACCAGGTGGATTTCATTGTAAAATCAGTGGAAGAGGCTTTGAAACAAAAATCCACTGCTGAGAAATTCTCACAGAGATTTGCCAAGAGATATACACCCTTTACTTTTGTACTGGCATTGTTGGTAGCTATTGTCATGCCTTTACTCACAGATATGAATTTCCAACTGTGGATAGTACGTGCACTGGTTATACTGGTGGTATCCTGTGCCTGTGGACTGGCTCTATCCGTACCAATAACAATGGTTGCAGCAATATCATCAGCTGCGAAAAGAGGAATACTGATCAGAGGTGGAGATGCCATCGAACAGTTATCAAAGATCAAGACAGTTGTATTTGACAAAACAGGTACTCTGACCACAGGTGAACTGGAAGTTATTGATATCAAACTGTTCAATGGAGAGAATATAGATAGTGAGATATTTACACTTGTAAGCAGATCCAACCATCCAGTTTCCAGGAGTATAAAGCACTATCTTGAACAAAGAGGTGTGGTCAATGGAAAGGAAATCATCTCATTTGATGAGATTGCGGGAAGTGGTCTGATAGCAAAATTCAGCAACTTCAAATTATCATTGATCAAAGATAGTGAAAAACAGTATCAGAATGATATAATCTCGGTGTATGGCACGCCCAAAACATATTCTCTCCTGATAATTGATGAAGTGATAAAGGGCTACATTGTACTCAATGATAAAATAAGAGAAAATGCGAGGGAAACTGTTGAAATACTGAAACAACAGGAGATCCATGTTGTGATGCTGAGTGGGGACAATTATGATGTATGCAAAGATGTGGCAGATCAGCTAGATATTGATTTCCATGCGGAGGTAAAACCACTTGAGAAAGTGGAGAAGATAAAGGAGATCCAGGAGAAATATGGATACACAGCGATGGTTGGTGATGGAATAAATGATGCAGCAGCTTTTGCAACATCAGATGTATCATTCGCAATGGGTCAGACAGGTACACAGATCGCATCTGAAGTAGCTGATGTGGTACTTATCAGAGACAATATTGAAGATATATCACACACAATTATCCATGGGAAGTATGCCTTTAGAATTGCCAAAATGAATGTACTGCTGGCATTATCAACAATATTTGTTCTGCTATCCCTTGCATTCATTGGAGTGCTTACTCTTGTTACGGGGATATTTGCCAATGAAGTGACTGCATTACTGATAATTACAAATGGATTAAGATTATTGAAATTCAGAGATAATTATTCAACCACTTTATAACCGATTTTATTGATTGCATTTACAACCTGAGTACGATTGTTTTCAAAATCACCTGAAATATTCATCACACCAGTACCTGCTTCGTGATCAATCTCCACATCTGATGTGAAATCAAATTTAGATACTCTTGCAGTGATAGCTCTTGAACATGATCCACATGTCATTCCTTCAATCTTTAGATCTAGTTTAGTCATAAGCTATATGTCGCTTTTTGTTATATAAATAATATTTTATGTGAAAGAAAAAATAAACAATATTTATCTATTAAATCACGTATAGCTCATTAATTATCAAATAGAGCACACAATCAGTACGAATATGAAAAAGGTATATATGATTGATAAAAAAAATAACTATTACTTGCTTACTAAAAAACAATATTTTTAACAAAAGAATTGAAACTTACATTAATGTCACAGCCTAAACTTACTTCCCTATTTAGAATTCAAACATTACTTATGTTACACCCCAAACATTCCAAATCAGGCTATGATCTTGCCAAAGAGCTTGAGCAATTAACAGGGAAAAAACCATCTTCGGGTAAAATATATCCATTTTTACATGAATTGAAAGATACGGGTTACATAATTGAGAAAGAAACAGGAGATTCTGGAGGAAGAAGTAAATTCGAATATTTTCTTACTGAGAAAGGTGTTGAATTGAAAGAAGAATTGGCTGAGAGAATGGCTAATCTCTTGCAGATAAGATTGGATCAGAAACTTGATAAATGCCACCACTGTGGAGTTAAGCTATATGATTCAATTGTGGAGGGAAAAGATAAATCTGGAAGCCCTGTTGTATTCTGTTGTAAACACTGTCAAGCAGCATATTTTGACAAATAAAAACATAATTCACTATTTATTTGACTTATATTTCCGATATACAGGGATTATTATCAGTAATAGACTGAATATTTGAAAATCAATATCACTATTGACTGAATTACTTGTATTATCAGGAATTGTGATATTATTATTGGTTGTGAGATAACTCAACACCACATCTGTAACTATGGCGATACTTGTGGCCGAGATATTATCAATATCATCATTTGTTGTGTGCCACTCGGGATAGTCAAAATCGATTATATCAAGAGTATCTATACCTCTTCTTTTGAATGGAATATGATCATCAATCAGATTGTAACCCTGCTCATCAAGAAAAATATCAGCATAGCCAAGGTCAGCAGCCAATTTCCATACCTCTTCTGTCAGAGCTTCATCACCATTCTGTTCTATTTTAAGATTTAACTCATCATCTCCAACCATATCCAGTAGAATGAATGATACAGTGTTAGCAACCTCTGTAATGGACATCTCATTGGCAAAGTATGTTGAGCCTATAATCCAGTCCCAACCCTCAATACCACTTGATCCCTGGTCCTCACCATCAAACAACAAGAAGCCGATTTTTGATTGTATCTCCACAGGTATTTTGTTGATCAATTCCAGAATTGCAGCCACTCCAGATGCCCCATCATTAGCACCAGGTACGGGTTCCTCTCTTTTCAGGAAATTAGGGTCATTATTTGCCACTGCACGACTATCATAGTGTGCAGCTATCAGATATGGTGGTAATTCATCTGTTGTGGATATGACATAGTTTCTCAGCTCAACTTCCTTGTAAGTAAAATTCTGTGTGTATATAAACCATGGCTCTGCAACTTTACTGTGAATCCAGGTATTGAATGCATCAGAACCAGCAGTACCGGGTATTCTTGGTCCAAGCTCCAGTTGTTCATCAACATATTTGAGAATATCATCCTCATTGATAATGGATGTATCTCTCAGCTCTGCTGCCTGTGTTCCATATATATTCAATAACAGAATTAATACAATAAAGAATACTTTTCTCATTTATTTCGTTTATACCATTATGGTAATAAAATTAGTTCTACAGGAATGACTTTTACAACAATTAAATTGAGTTACGGTGTTGCGGGTCGATATCCACCCATATCTAGAGTTATATACCGATATCCAATTTTCATGAGCTCAGTATTTATGAATTCGAAAACATCCGGATCCAGTAATTTTGGCAAATCAGATGCACCCACCTCGATTCTGACCAGTTTATCATGATCACGCACCCTTAATTTCAATATATCAAAATTATCCCTGATAATACTCTCTGCCAGTGCAATTCTATTTAATCGATCAACAGTGATAGGAATACCAGTAATAACCCTTGATGCCAAACATGCGGTTGCAGGTTTGATTGCAGTGAGCAAGCCCTCACTAGAGGCGATATGTCTAACCTCTGATTTTGTTATATCTGCGATGACAAGAGGATTGACAACACCATTCTCCTCGCCCGCAGCATATCCTGGTCTATGACCAGATAGATCAGATATATTCGTACCTGAAACA
This sequence comes from archaeon, assembly GCA_024280435.1. Taxonomy (GTDB): domain Archaea; phylum Asgardarchaeota; class Heimdallarchaeia; order Heimdallarchaeales; family Kariarchaeaceae; genus JAJRQD01. The sequence goes on from JAJRQD010000026.1 coordinate 25,914, forward strand.
ATCATATCATAATTATATCTCTCACGTATTTTCTCTATAAATCCAAATAACAGTGTCTTGCAGTGATAGCATCTATTCTCATCATTCATGCGATACTCATCACTGAGATCCACCTCATTGTACTTGATGAATTCAATAGGAAGACCCAATTGCAAAGCTTGTTTTTTAGCCACATCCACTTCAAACTCAGGTACTGATGATCCTGTTTGCATTATCAACTTGGTATTCAATGCATATTTTTTACTAAGTGCAGCTACAACAGAAGAATCAACACCGCCTGAATATGCCACCACTACCTGTTTATTCTGGAATAATGAGGCAATTCTTCTTACTTTCTCTTCAAGTACATCTGGATTGATTATTTCTAGATTGATTGACACTGAATTGAATATTGATTTTAGTTTTTTAAAGTTAATATTTGAGGTACTATATAGTTATACAATTACCACTCTGCCCAACCTTTCTCATCAGATCTTTTTTTCTTTCTCTTATCTGGAGCCACGGGTGGTTTACTGAATGGTTTTTTCCTATTATCAGGGGAAGGAATGTTTGCCTTCTTAGATTCTGCCTTAAGACGATCTGATGGTTTTACCCATTTATCCTCCTGTGGGGTTGCTTTTATCGGAGGATCATTTTTTACAGGTGCAGAACGTGGTCCGGGAATATTTGCAGTGGTCGATTTTGGTATATTTTGTTTTTTCAGAAAATCAGATGGTTTTACCCAATCATCTCCTGTTTGATTATCATCCCTAGTAGGTTCCTTCCATTCTTCAACCTGTTTGTTCTCAATAACCTTCTTTGCACTGGGTATTCCAGGGCTTACAGACCTCACCTTTTTATGGCTTGCTCGATCTATAACAGCAGCAGATTTTTTCTTTTCCTTTTTCTTGGGTTTTTTATCAATATTATCCAGTGCAGAAAATAAATCATCATCATCATCTTTATCAGCAGACCTTCTTGCTCTTGTAGGAGTTGCTGGTGAGATCACAGTAGCACCAATCTCAGATTCAGCCACTTCCCATTTCTTATTATCCAGATCCTCACCAATTGTAATTGGACTCCACGTTGTTTGTACCACCTCACTATCAAATGAAGAGTGCCAAAAACCTGCATCATAAGATAGTGTTGTTGTGTTTAATTTCATTCTATCTGGAAAAGTACTCTGAACGATTGGTGCCTCCACTTGTGGTTCCATAACAGGCTCTATATTATCAGGTATGGTTGAATCAACAGTCACTGTGTCCTTTACATATGGTACAAACTCCTCCTTTTTCTCCTCCACCACAAGACCTGCTTCTTCCATATCCTGATCAAATTGTGATCTCCAATCCACATCTGTTTTAGAGGGTTTTACCCAATCTATTGACAATGCAAATGAATTCTCTGAAATAACTAATTCTGTATCTAATTGATCACCAACATCCAAAGATGCCGCATTTCCTTTGACTTCTATCTCCAATGATCTTGAGGATCTAAGACTCATTGAAAGTTCATCAAATAGATTTGCCAGCTCCTCTCGAGTAAGAGTGAATGAATTTTTAATTCTCATCGCTTAATTCATTATATCTTTGTCTAATAGATTAAAATTTCCTGTTGAGTGTTATTAATTGTTAAATTTTTTCTATTTTATTATTTATTGAATTATTTACCAACTACTTTTTTGACCATATCTGCCAGTGGTGTACCCTCTACCTCTTCTGAGGCATATTTCACCCTAACAATTGGCTTGTTGACTTTGAGGACCCTTGTGATATCAATTGGAGTAGCAGATAGTACAACATCACAATCTACGTTCTCAATTACCTCATTCATCTCTTGGATCTGCTCTGCAGAATAACCAAGTGCAGGCAATGCCATGTCCAGTTGGGTATACTTATCAAATGCGGCTTTGATAGTACCTACAAGAGCAGGCTTTGGATCAACCACCTCAAGGCCTAATCTCTCTGCTGCAACCATACCTGCACCAAATGCCATGGAACCATGTGTGATGGTTGGACCATCCTCAATAACAAGTACTTTTTTACCTTTGACTGCCTCTACATCCTCAACTGTCACAATTGAATTTGTCTTCAGGATTACTGCTTCTGGATTTACCTTTACTGCATTGTCATACACAGTCTTGATATTCTCTTCTGATGCGGAATCTACCTTGTTAATTATTATCACACTTGCAGACCTGAAATTAGTCTCACCTGGATGATACATTAATTCATGACCGGGCCTATGTGGATCTGCCAAGGTGATATGAAGATCAGGTTTGACAAATGGTGTATCATTGTTTCCTCCATCCCAGATGATAACATCTGCCTCTGTTTCAGCCTGTCTCAGGATCTTCTCATAATCAACCCCTGCATAGATTACAAAACCCTGATCAATATAGGGTTCATATTCCTCCCTTTCCTCAATTGTACACTCATGCTTATCAAGATCAGCATATTCTGCAAATCTCTGAGAAACTTGTTTTGATAGATCACCATAGGGCATTGGATGTCTCAATGCAACTACTTTCAGACCCTCTTTTTTCAGAATGTCTGTGACATATCTTGATGTCTGTGATTTACCAACTCCAGTACGGACAGCAGTGATAGAAATCACAGGTTTATCAGTTTTCAACATGGTTTTGTCCATTGAGTGCAATTTGAAATCAGCACCATTAGCATTTGCCAGAGATGCAAGGTTCATAACTTCCTCATGTCTCACATCAGAATATGCGAATACACAGGTGTCAATCTTCTTCTCTCGGATGATACTAACAAGATCTTTCTCATCTAGAATATCAATACCATTTGGATATAATTCACCAGATAATACAGGGGGATATTTACGCCCTGCAATACCCATAATCTGTGTAGCCGTGAATGCTACAACTTCAACATCGGAATTCTGACGATAAATCATATTAAACACATGAAAATCTTTACCAGCAGCTCCTAGAATTAAAACTCTTTCTTTTGCCATAGTTATCTAATAAAATATTTATAACATCCGAATAAAAAATGATTGATATATCTAATAAATTTTTATCTCTTTATTGAAATAGAATTATTTTTTCAGAGATAGAGCCATAATTTTCTCAACTCTTTTGGACATTTTATTGAAATCGGGTACATCTCCATCCGCCAATCTTGCATTATCAAGTATCTGATGTATAGTCAGATCGATAATCTCATCATCAGCATTTGCCTCAAATTTCTCATTAAGATCTTTGATTATCTCATGTTCGGGATTGAGTTGTAATACCTTGCCCATCATTGGTAGAGACATAGTGGAACCAGATTGAGTCTCCATTATCTTCATCGCCCTCTGAAGATCCGATGACATTCCACCTTTGGGTGTGACCAAACGTGCAACAGCAGAGATCAGCCTATCAGATGTTTTTACATCTGCAATTGTACCTCCCAGAGTATCTGCAAAACGATCCATCAGTTTTCCAATAGGCCCTGTTCTCTCTTTCTTCTTAGGTTCCTCATCCTCTTCACCCTCTTTTGGCTCCTCTGGAGGATCTAATTCAACTGATTCATCCTGATCAATAAGGAAGAATTTTTTCTCATTGTAATCATGAAGATGCATCATTAAAAATGAGTCGATGGCTTCTCCTAGTAGGATAACCTCATAACCCTCTTTCTCATAATATTCAAGATGTGGGCTCTTTTTCAGTGCTTCAAGATCAAATCCGGACAGATAATATATCTCCTCCTGATCTGGTTTCATCCTCTCGACATACTGTGCAAGAGTTGTAGAACCATCTTTTCCATCCTCATGTGTTGTGTGGAAACGAAGCAGTTCAACTAATCTATCCTTGAATTTATCATTGGATGCTATACCTTCTTTGATGAATGGACCAAACTCTCTGAAGAACTCAAGGTATTTCTCCCCATCATCCTTTGCCATATCCTCAAGTGTTGACAGGATCTTTTTGTGGAGATAATTCTTCATCTGTCTCTGCATTCTTGAACTCTGCACAACCTCACGGGATACATTTAGCTCAAAATCCTCTGCATCAACCACACCTATAACAAATCTAAGATACTCGGGTAATATATCCTTGTTCTTATCATCAATCAGTATCTTTCGGTTGTAAAGTTTAATACCCCAATCACTATCCTGCTGATTGAACATTTTATTCTTTGTCGGGGGTATGTACAGTAATCCATAGAATAGACTAGGTGATTCAACTCTTACGTGTATCTTAGTGGTGTAATCACCAAATTGACCGAGATGATTATAGAATTCTTTATACTGCTCATCAGTCACCTCACTGGGAGATACTCTCCAAAGTGCTGTTTGTTCATTTAATGTATCCTCACCCATTTTAATTGGAAACTCAATATAATTACTGTACTGACTTACAAGTGACTTTATTCGGTAGTCCTCAAGATATTCACTCTCATCCTCTTTGACATAGAGTATAATATCAGTACCTCGGGTATCCTTATCACACTCCTCAATTGAGAATGAATTCTGACCTGTTGAGCTCCATTTATGTGCCTTTTCACCAGGAATTGCAGATTTACTGATCACATCAACCTCATCTGCAACGAGAAATGTTGAGTAAAAGCCAACACCAAATTGACCAATAAGTGTCTCATCCCCACTCTCAATTGCTTTGATAAACTCCTCAGTACCGGACTGAGCAATTGTTCCCAGGTTCTTCACCATTTCATCCTTTGTCATACCAATACCATAGTCACGAATAGTGATTGTCTTGGCCTCTTTGTCAAGAATGATCTCAATCTCAAGTTCCCTCTCCTCATCAAAAATCTCCTCATTGGTAAGTTGTCTTATTCTTACCTTATTCAAGGCATCAGATGCGTTTGATAGGACCTCTCTCAGAAATACCTCTTTCTGTTGATAAAGGCTGTTGATTATGATATCTAATATCTTTGTTGTATCTGTCTTAAATTCATATTCTGAACTCATTTGTACACCTCAATTACGATATTATTTTTAACACAGTATATATTTTAAACTTTTAAGATAGGTATCATCTACCTTTGAATTTAAATTTTAAAAACATTATTTGTTTATCTACAAACTGCAGAAATAAATTATCCACACAGATAATAATCTTTAACTTCATGCAAATTCTGAAAAATTTATGAAAAATTATGACATTATAGAAGTTAAAACTTTTGACAAAAATAATATGGGAAACACTAAATTTAATGATTTGATGAGAAATGAACACTTTGAATTTCATCCAAATGATCCATATTCAGAAAATAAACTGAACGATAAACAAAAAGAAGATTTCAAGAGTATTGTTCAACCACTTATCAGCAAATCATGGTTTATTAAGAAAAATGATGAAATTATAGGTTATGCAATGCTATTCAGCAACAATTCTGAATTTCCTCAGAATGTATTTGATGAGGATATGGGATTGTTTAAATTGTACATTTTGAAAAAATACAGATGTAAAAAAGCTGGAACTATCTTATATGCAAAAATTATTTCTGAAGGTAAAAATATCAATCTTTAAAAAATATATTGTAATACATATCTAGAAGGAGGTCAAAAATTTCTATCAAATATTAATGGTAGATTGATTTCTCAAACCTCAGAAAGCCGATTATATCTGGATAATTTAAATCAGGAATTAATTGCAAAATGGAATAAAATACAAATTCCTCCAGAATACTCGCTTGTTATTGTAGAAGTAATTGAGGAGGAGTTTTTGAATGAATTATGTGAATTTTATGATTTTCTGAATAACAATACCACCATTGAAAATAATAATGAGATCCCAACAAACTATTTACCTGAGAATCGAAGATTTGATGAGAACCTATATAAACAGCTTGGAAGTACCTGGTTAACACTTGTATTAAAGAACAATAATAATCGAATAATAGGACTCACAGAGATGATCTTCGATCCTAAAGAACCACACAGGATTCGTCAAAATCTTACAGGTATAGATCCAAAATACAGAGGGAATGGATACGGTAGATTAATTAAGGTAAAATTAATCGGGTTAGTAAAAGAAAAATATGCAGATCTAAAATATATATACACAGGTAATAATATCACCAATCAATCAATTTTGAATATAAACAATAAACTCGGATATAAAACTGAAAATATAGTATACAATTACATAATTGACCTGTAACCAAGTGTACAATATTTTAAAAAGAAATCTCTTTTTATCTACAAATTAACATTATTTTTACTGTTAAGAAAAGAAATCCTTTTTTTTAATTGTGAGTATTATCAATTCTGAATGGCAATTGATACACAGCTACCAATATTGGGGATAGAGCAAACTAAAAAAATACTTAGTCAGATTATGGGTAAAATTAACAAAGAGGGAAGTCAGGGAATATTTCTCTGGGGACCACCAGGAATAGGAAAATCTGCACTTATCAAGCAACTGGCTGAGGAGCATAATATGAAACTAAGTGATGTGAGACTCCCATTACTTGATCCGGTTGATCTGCGAGGTCTTCCTATGATTGATAAGGAGGCAGGAGTGGCAAAATGGTTACCACCAGATTTCTTACCAAAGCAGAACAGCAAAAAAGCAGGTATACTACTTTTGGATGAGATTAATGCTGCGCCACCATCAATACAGGCATCTGCATATCAATTGATACTCGACCGTAGAATTGGTAGTTATAAACTTCCAAAAAATTGGGTTGTGATTGCAGCAGGAAACAGAGTGTCGGACAGAGCAGTGGCATTTAAACTACCCAGTGCATTGGCAAACAGGTTCACACATCTTGAACTCTCACCAGATGCAGATGAGTGGATAAGATGGGCCATTGCAAATGAGATTGACCCTCTGATCATTGCTTTCATCAAATCACAGCCATCAATGCTATTTCAATTTGATCCACAAAGATTACCAATTGCTTTTCCATCACCAAGGTCATGGGCATTTGCATCCAATTTATCAGAATTAAGAAAGACAAACCTACTATTGTACCTATCTGCATTACAGGGTACTGTTGGAAATGCCACAGAAGAAATTTTCAGAAGTTTTATCGAGTATGAGAATGATGTTCCCAATATAGAGGACATACTATCGGGTAAGCCATATGAACTGCCACAACCAAATCAACTTGATATTCTCTACATTGTATTTGCAAATATTATAACATCACTGCTAAAAAAATTAACTGAAGAGAGAGTATCTAATTTTTTCAACTATGCCATGCAATATGACAATACATCAGCTGCGGATTATTCAACAATGCTATTATTTGAACTGATCAAACAAATAAAATATCAGAACCAAAGCAATCTGTATGTTGTTATGAATGTAAAGGGCTATTCAGATTGGTTGTCAAAAAATATGGAAATAACTAGTTAATTATTTGTGTACATGTTTCAACTGTGGAGTTATAAGAAAAGCAAACAGGGTACAAAGGTGCAATAGCTGTCGGGAGAAATGCAGATATGCAATAAATATAAAGTAACCCCAGAGTATCAAAATACATTCAATGGTGACACCAACATAGCGTGTGGAATTTCACAACTTAAAATTTGTATGTGGAAATAAGATGATGACTGCGAGGTGTTACTCTCATGAAAAAAAAGCAGTTATTGCAATTAAGAAATATATAATTGATCAATTTTGAAAGGTGGAAACATCAAAACATCAATAACTGCCATATAAATATATCGCGAAACAATTATTAAAGGTATTCATTACCTGTCGGATTATATCACAAATCAATGATATCACTAAATTATAGAATAATAGCACATTTTAATCTACTGTGAATAGTAAATCAGATCAAAATCACCTAATGATGTATTACGTAGACTTATAAGTATAATATCATTTCTTCTATACTTTTAATCGCTTTCCAGGTCAGTATTATTTTTTTTTAATGTATTTTACGATTTAGTAAACCACCTCTACCAAAAGGATGGGACTTCTTGCTATTTATTAAAAAACACTTGGATTATTTTTATATTATTATAGTATCTAAATTTTAATTGATTATACGTCTCTAGCTTGAATTGTTTTTCTTCCATTTAATTTTGCTCTTGAAGCAGCATCATCAAGGATACTTGCAACACTTTTAGAGACAGCATCAAACAGATCAGAACCGATGTTATAATCACCAGTTGATTTTAGATATTCACGAATTTTTGACTGAACGACCAGCATTGGAGCTGGGTTTTTCTTTTTACTAGCTTTCTTTTTTGCCATGTTTTTGTTTCCACCTTGTCTCGACCTTGTCAACAATATTACTTGCTTTAAAGGCGAGTCGAATTAATTATAAGGGCTTTATATAAAAAGGTTTCTCAAACCCATTCAAAATCCGGTTAAAAGAGATTTTATAGATGTCCTTTACAATACTTGCTGAATTGATGAAATTATTCAACTGTGTGATAGTTAATAAATGTATTGCATATTCAGAGGATTTTAAGACTGAATCCGAATTTCAAACCACAATGTATCGTGTTTTTTGGTACTTCATGCTTTTTGTCCTTCTTGGCGCCTTTTATTTAGCGCAAATTGCATTGAAAAAACAATGTACAACAAATGCAGAAAAGGGTGGCTCTACAGATAAAATTGCGTTTTTTCAATTATACTAGAATTATGGATTTTCAACTTAATTAGCCCAATAAAGTATCATCATCTGAAAAATTTACTGCACCCACCTCAAATAGAAGCACTTTTTTTCTTTCCACCTGATTTATTCTCTCAGCCAGCTCTAATGCTGAATGGCTGAATGCAGATCCAACAATCAAGGCACCATCAAGCTCAGTATTGTTTACAGATTTTATTGCCTGATTTATTTTATCCACCCCAATTTTTCTTTTCCAATTATAATGAAGAATACCCATATTTATTGCTTTATCACCTATCTTCGAATGAAATTCTCCAATAAAATTTGAGGCTTCTCCTGTTTTGGTTCTTGGGATTGTATCTGTTACATACCCACCAAGTGATTCAACCATCTCTCTGAATAAAGACATAATTCTAATCTACCATAATATTTGTACAATATAATAGAAGATAATACTAGAGATATATTGAGCGAATACTAAACTAGATATTGAGTATCACCAATAATTTATTTCACAAATATTGTCGAATTTATCTTATACACTTATAATTCAAGGAATCTTTATAATAAAGCTAATTGGTGTTTCAAAAGAGGCGTTCTAAATCGTTGAGAAACTCTGGTCGAGAATAAATAATCGCAATCAGATCATGCAGATTGCAGAAGATCTGATACCATATTTTAAGAGCCAGATCAAGGATGAATTTGGTAATACTGCAAGATTTGCCAGTATTCAGGATGTGGAATTTGACCAGATACTTCTTGCAGAAATTAACAATATTCATCTCAAGGTCAAAGTACTATCAGATCAGGGTGCTTGGACACACGACTTGATTATCAGAGAGTTCAAAGATCTTGATAAGTTAAACAGAGAAATTGAGAGATACAATGAATTAGAGAGGAGATGTATTCTCTTTGAGAATATATTTCCAGCCCCCTTAATCAATGTAGATAAAAATAACAGACAATTGATTTATGAAAAAAATACCGGTCTACAAATAGATAAGATTGAATTCACAAATAATCTCAAAGATTATCAGCTAGGCAAGATATTTGCCATGATACAGGGTGAGAAATCAAATCCACTTGACGCATCCACTATGAAAGAATTACTTGAGTATGTGTTATCCACATTACCATTCACTGAGGATGAACGTACCAGGATTTCAATGCTCTTAGAGCCACATTACTATATACTACCCAACTCACTTGGTGGTTATGTACCATGCACTTTATTTGATCCAACAACAATTGAAGTCAACAAATTATCAGATATTACCAGGGAGAATATAGATGATAACAAAGCATTGTATTTGACAATACCAATACAGATACCTGAAAGTAATATTGTGGATAGAATGGCAGATATTGCATCCTATTACATAGAAGAGACATACAAGGAATTCTGTACCACCGGAAGTGTACATAACACCAAGGAGAAAATATATGTATTCTTTGAGGGCTACAATAGTGTGGCAAAACAGATTAACATGCCAACAATGAAGGAACTGTACAAACATGGCATAACTCTTGATATACAGATGTTATTGATATTCTGGATAATGATACTGAGTAAAATTGGTTCTGGTGAGAATGTATGGTCTAAAGATGTGACCAGATTCACTTATTTTATTCTTCTAAAGAAACCATTTTTATTGTTCTAATATTTAAAATTACTGAGTTCATTCTCTACCTTACCAAGTACTTGCACAAGATCATCATAGTTTGACTGGACTGAGTTGAAATCTCTGCTTGCACTTGATACATCATTTTTTATTGTGACAGCAATTTTATGTGCATTATCAATCTGGGATGATAACTGATGCATAGAACCGGTGATCATATCCAATGAATCTTTTGCATTGTCACTCACCTGATGTAACTGTGCTTTAACATTACTTGCTGAATTACTGATGTGATTTGATAATCTTCTTAGATTAGAAGCTACCACTTCAAAACCCACTCCAAATTCTCCTGATCTGGATGCTTCTATACCTGCATTCAATGCAAGCATCTGTGTCTGTTTTCCAATTGATCTCATCAGTTTAGATACATCATCAATAACTGTGATTGCATCATCAAAAGATGAGGTCAGATTATCTATTCCTGAAGATGAAATCGACAGATAACCCTTCAATTCCTGATATACTGCTATATTTGCCAATGAATTATCAATTCCTAGATTTGATTGTCCAAGAGTACTTGATGTTTTGTTGAATTTGTTTTCAATCATTGATAACTGATAATTTATCTCACGCATATTCTGATCAAATGATTTGAATGTGTGATTCATATCTTTTCTGAATTCATTGAAATTCTTGATTGCCTTATCCTCAGATACACCATAGACAAATTCATCAGCAGCCACAAAGTTTCGATCTTTAAATCGTACTGAGCTCTTTTTTAATAGTTCCAATGGTTTCAGATAAACTGTGTAATGAACCAGATAAGCAATTATTATTGCGATGACCACAATCATGGTTGATATAACTACCATTAGATCATTTTTCAGAATGGAGAATATCAATGGTAATGTGGCAAAAATTATGGCAAAAACAGTCATGATATTAAGCTGATTATCGATTATTACCTGTTTAAGGGATCTTCTACTCTTATCTTCTACAAATAGTTCTTCGTGGATCAAATCATCCCAAAAATAAATGAACTTATCCTTTGCTTCCTCATCTCCTTCTGATAGGAGAGCATTCAATACTTTTTTTACTCCAGATACCTTACTAGACATTCTCAAATTTCAGATTAAATGAAAATTATTTTACTATTTCCCCATCATGACGAATTTATCTATCAATTGCACAATTTTGATATGTATGAATCTACCATTGATTGTAAAATTTACCTCTAGCTTATGCAAAAAAAGTTATTTTTAAGGTGGAGATGGTTCACTATATTTTATAGAGATATTTTATAATCAAAATATAATTTAGTGATTCTTAGAAAAATATTAATGTGAATAAATACTCATCATGTATATGGTTGATGAAAGTAAATCACCAATATTTGGTCTCTATATTCTAGATGAATCTGGCATTCCATTGATTGCAAGACAGTATTCAGACCATATTGCAGAGAATGAAGCAATATTAATTGGTGGTTTCTTCTCAGCAATTGATATATTCTCAAGATCTAGTTTACAGACAAGATTAACAGATATCGGTATGGAGAACAAGCGTTTCTATTTCAAAAGCTCACATAATTTTGTACAGGTAATACTAACCACCTCAGACAAACCCATGTTTATAGATCAGAATACTCTTGCACTGGTATCTCTGGTCCAAGAAAGAGTACAGCTACTAATTGAGACGATAATTGATCTGGTTGATAGAAATTTGCTGAATGTAGAACAGATAATCAAAAACTGTGGTACATCATTGGATTCAATTGTATTCGAAGCAGCATTTGAAGAATATGAGGACACAGATAATGTGAACATGAAGAGAGGTAAAACACTAGATTATACCAAGATTGCAGATAATACATTATTAAAAAAGATCAACCATTTATTTGATTAGTATCCACAATTAGTTTTTCTTATCTAGAGCCACAAGATACATCTTATCATCAATCAATTTGAATTCCGCCTGCAATTCACCATTGACAATTAACTCCGTGATTAATTTCTCCACATTCTTTATATCTTTACTAAGCGTATCTGCAAGCGTATTCAATTGTACCATACGCAGTTTCTCAACAGACCGTGCAAGCTCCATTCGCTCAAATTTTCGCAAAGTAGCTTCTGGAAGAATAGAACCGATAACATTGGATAATGTCACCTTATCACCTGCTTTCCATGCACCTATCACTTTGCTGACAATAGAATAAAAAGAGCCTGTAAACCGGAGTATAGATGAACGACGGGTTATCTCCTCAATTTTTGAGGTGGAGAACCGTGTTACCATCTCAATTGCAACTGAATTTGCATCAAAAGAGGTTAAGATATTCCATAGCTCAGCATTTGATCCATGCTTGGATTCTATCACCTGCAATATCTCCCCAATTGCAATATTAGATAATTTTTTCTTACTTATCACCAATTGAAGAATTGTTATTTTTGAGGTCTCAAGTACTGTTTGCTTGGTATCATCAGACAGTGATGCCAGGTCTCGAACTATGCTTCCAATCAGAGAAATGGTAAAGTCATCAGCCTCCTCGTACAGAAGATGATATAGAAAGATCAACTGCCTTCTCTTCTCATCCTGTTTCTCTCTTACACTGTTCATCATATGTCGTTGCAATATCTGTTGATAGATTACCTTATGCTCATCTACAAATTTTGCAAGTAAACGTGCACCATTTTTTCTTGAGGTAATAGACCTGGATTCAATCCAACGAGATATTAAACTCTCCGCAATCTCTTGTTCCTTCTCACTATCATTCTTGCTCTGTTTTATTAACCATGCATATGCGGGATGTGCCAGATTTATCAAAGTAAGATCAATAGCCCGATTGACTGCATCAAACCATTCCTCCTCATCAAGAACAAGAAATGGCTCAATTGCATCAGTTACTGTCTCAACATGTTTTTCATCTATAACATCATCCACCTCTATTTTTTCAGGTTCGGCCAGTGCCACCTCATCATTTTCTTCAGCTACATCCGCTGTGAGTTCAATATTTTCCTCTTTTACAATACCAGATTCTTCGGGTGATTCCAACAATTGAGAGATAGGTTTGGCATCATTGATTATTTCTTTTGTATTTGAAGAAGATTCACCATTATCATCCACCTCATGGTTTATCCCCCCGATACTGAGTATAGATGCAAGACTACTCGATGAGAATACACCATCCTCGTAGAAATCCTCAACTATTACTTTACAGCCCTCTTCTCTGAGATGTTCCACTTCATCAATCTGTGATCTATCAATTATCACGTAATCAGCCAATTCTGATAGATATGGAGCAAAAGCAGATAAGGAAGCTTCCATTCCCATTGCCTCAAGAATAGTATTCTCATTCTCAGTTCCCTCCTCATCAAGTGTCCACACAAAAGCAAGTGGGGTACTAGTCTTTTTTATCTGATTTTTTAGCTCTTTACTCTGCAGAATTGTGGCAAGTGATACATAATCAGTTGCAAGAATAATCACTAAATCTGCATTGTCTATCAGATCACCTATTTCATCCTTGAATTTTAATGATTTCAGCAGTTCCAAATTCTCAATGGTATATTTCTTATCAGGATATTTACGTTTTTTATCAGATTCTGGAGGGTCATCTACCAAAAGTTCACCTCGCTCAGCAAAATACCTGAGAGGAGCGTATTTTTTACCTTTGAACAGCAATAAATTTGGGTTTTCATTTACAAGTGGATGAAGTGTAATATCTGTTCTTCCATTCTCATCTAACAATATATTGTATGTAGTTTTTAGATTCTTGCTATTCTGATCAATCTGAGATATATGTGAGATCAATGCCAAATTTTCTTCATCAAGATCCAATCTATCATTTTCCTTCAATAAAGCTGATAAAGAATCTGAGATTGAAACATATCTATTAGCTCCTAATTGTGTCAGAAGAAAACGCACTTCATGATAATAAGTCTGGTTAACTGCATTTCTGACCTTGGGAGGTAGGGTATAATCAAGCATATTCATTAAAATGAAATTTATCCTATCAATTTCTTTTATACCTAATAATTTGTCGATAATATTATTTGGCTTATGGCCTAGACTTATCACGCTTATTGTCTTTGTCAACTGAAATTCCCAACCAGCTAGTCATCATCAAATACCTATTCAATGATGATAAAACCATATTATTTTATTTATTTAAGAGCTTTACCTTTTCCTCTCGATAGAGGAAAAAGTAAACGTGAAAAATCAAATATTTTATACTAAAACTAGTACTTTTACCAACACAAAGTATTGTTTTAGGATAGAAAAAAACAAGTAACACAAGTTACGATAAATGCTCATTTTATATTTATATTAACAATAAAAACTTTAAATGTAAGATATTTTATATAACTCTATGAACAAAAATTGTTTTGTACTATTAACAGGTTTGATGAGTGCGGGTAAGAGTACCATCCTAAGAGAATACATGCTTAATTTCAAAACAATTGAATTTACTCGTCCACCAGTAGAGGCCAAATTCCAGGGAAAAGACTTTGAGTTTCTAGATTCCATATTTGCAATAAGAAATCGAGCAGATCAGAAAGTATACAATTTCTATGAATTGGATGCACCCACGGTTAAAAAATGGATACAGTTTATCAGTATCGCAGATGGAATTATAGTTGTAGCTAATATAAATCAGAAAATACAGTATAGCAAACCAAAAGCACTGCTAGACGTAATATTAGAGAATGCACCCAATACACCAATACTTTTTGTAATCGGTAATTATGATGATTATGATGCAGCTAAACAGAAAGTGATTGAAGATTACAGAACAGATAGAGTAAAGCCGGATAATCTTGAATTCATTGCACTTGGCAAGGGTAAGGAATATTTTGATGATGTCTATGGAAAAAGAATTCAGTTTGATAATAATGTATTGAAAAGTATTTTTGAGTATCATTTCAGCTCAAAAAATGATAGAATTTAGATCAAAAAATATTCCAATCAGCATATTGTAAAATATCTTTGAACAATAAAAACTGTAAAACATAGATATCGTTTTTTAAAAGTATTCGAATATCATTTTATGGCAAAAAAAAACAGATCTGAAGATGAAAACAAAATGATTGGATCAATTCTAAAAATTAGAAATACTATGAAAGATGATTTGAAAGATTATCAGGTCATTCTTGGTTTCTCAGGATTTGGAAATATAGGATATTTAAGCCTCTCCCATATAATTGAGACAGCAGAACTTGAGGCATTCAGTTTCTGGGGAGCAAATTCATGGTTTTACCGAGATAATATAGAATCCACCATAACTGCATATATGCATCATGAATCAAAATCAGTCATAATTACATCTAGACTACCTATTTTCGTATCCGCCATGACAAAGGCCTTTTGGGACAGATTAATTGAAGATATACTGGCATGGGAATGTAGAAGATATATCGTCATTGCAGGTCTGAGGGAAGAGACCAGAGAGGCAATGTCAACCGATTGGGCTGCATTCATTCCTACTAAAAAATGGACCAAACTATATGGACATACAAGAAATTTTGCTGATAAACTCACCATGATTGGTCCTTTGAGCTCTATACTACTATTAGGAACAACTATGAACATACCAGTACTTGGATTACTAGCATATTGTAATCTGGAAGATGACCCTGATGCGGCATTGTTTACACTCAAACAGATTGAAGAACTGGCCGACATCAATATCGAAATGAAAGATAAATTACAGCTATTTGACTTTAATTTCTTGTCAACGGGTATAACACAGAATACAGAGATAGTTGAAGAGGACCTTGATGATGATGAATTCAACATAGATGATCTACTGTGAGTGGTGGCGCCAAGAATAACTGTATTATAGTTACATTTATCTGATAATACCACCTGAATATAATAATAGGTGTTTTGCAAATCACAAGAACTGATTTCAAAGATTGATCAATGAGAAAATGGAAATCATGTCAATAATATTTTGTTTTGATTAATATACGAATTAGAAATATCTTTATACAACTTCAATGTTCCACACACTTGAGGTATAAAATATTTCATCTACATCAGGAAGAAAACTATACAAAGTAAGTCTCCTTGGCGATGGTGGTGTTGGAAAGACATCACTAAGACATCGTTACCTGGGTCAAGGATTTAAAGCCAATTACATGGCAACTATTGGTGCAGACTTCGCTATAAAGAAATTAGGTGATAATATTATTCAGATATGGGATCTTGCAGGTCAAGAAAGATTCTCAGTTGTAAGAGAGGGATATTATATTGGTACAAAGGGTGCAATGCTTGTTTTTGATATCACCAGACCAGAGACATTTCGTTCCATTCCAAATTGGATACGAGAATTATTGAATAACCTCAGCCATGATGATATTATTCCCCTTGTGCTTATAGGAAACAAAGCAGATCTACGAGAGATGGATAGCCCTAATTATATTTCTAGAGAGCAGGGAATATCATATGCACAGGAATTAGCAGACTGGTCAGAATTTGATGTACCCTATGTTGAAACCTCAGCAAAGACTGGTTTAAATGTAGACCTGATATTCAATACACTTGTAAATAATATTGCTAAAAAACAGGGAAATTTTTTCTCAAATATTACTTAATTAACCAATTTTATCTGATATTTTCAATAAGATTATCAACAGATACACAGAGTAATTTACTATCCTCTACAATTTTGCTTGAACATTGGAATGCGAGTATGGATACATCAGACACTATTGCCCTATCGAATATATCTGCAAATACAGGATCTATATCTCTACAGGCAGATATTGAACGGGCAGGTCTGTAAACCATAAAAATAAGCATGCATTGACGAGACTCAGATAGTTCAATCAATGTCGATAGATGAGATTGTGCTCGTTTGGATACTGCATCTGGAAAACATGCCACATCATCAACCACCCGGGTGGTAGATTTTACCTCAACTAGAGTTTCAACACCATTCTTCTCTATAAGATAGTCATATCTGTGCTTTCCCACAGTATATTCTTTTTTCAATAAATTATATCCATTCAATCCTGGAAATTGTTTCTCCAGCATTTTCGGAATAAGTATAGTAACCAGATTACTATCCAACTGGATTATCTCACCATCAAAATCTATTGCTACCAGTGTTGCAGCTGTTTTCCTGTTGGGATTATCAGATAATCGAATATACACCTTTTTTTTTGGATGAAGAAATTCAATCATTCTTCCAGGATTTGGTAGATGACAACGAAGAGATGAACCGTTATAATCCACAATAACAATAAACCTGTTCTCACGGCTCAGTAATGTAGCCATCTCCAATTTACCGGGTATTATGATTTCTAATTTCAAATGTACCATTATTATTTTGATAATATAACTATTCTACTATCCATGAGCAATTTTCTCACAAGTAATTTATTCAGATCTTATTCTACGATATGTACCCATCCATGACGATCTTCAATTCTACCATACTGGATACCAGTTAATTCATCATAGAAACGCTGGGTTATTGGACCTGTCTCATTATTGTTAAGGACATGAAGATGATCCTTGTACTTCAATTCACCCACAGGTGCAATTGATGCAGCTGTACCAATACCAAATATCTCGGTCAATGATCCAGATTTGATTGATTCCTCAATGAAATCAATTGATAATGTTTCTTCCCGTACTTTGATACCCATATCATTACCTAACTGTATAACTGATTTTCGAGTGATACCAGGTAATATTGATCCTGTTAGCTTGGGTGTAACTACCTCATTATCAATAACAAATGCAATATTCATTGCACCAACTTCCTCGATGTATTTTTTCTCTTTTCCATCGAGCCACAATACTTGTGAATAGCCCTCTTTCTTGGCATTAACAGCTGCTAATAGAGATCCAGCATAGTTGCCACCTGCTTTTGCCTGTCCAGTACCACCAAGAACTGCTCTCACAAACTCATCCTCAACTTTAATCCTTGTTGGCTTGAATCCCTCTGAGAAATAACTACCTGATGGACTAAGTATTACAAAGTAATAGTATTCACCTGCTGGATGTACACCCAATGCACCTTCCGTGGCAATCATCGTGGGTCTGACATACAGACTAGTACCCTTTTTTCTAGGTACCCAGTCCCGTTCCAAATTAACAAGGGTATTCAGTGTATCCACAAAATAACCCTCCTCAAGTGTTGGCATGACCATTCTCTCAGCAGAGCGATTCATTCTTTTGGCGTTTTCATCAGGTCTAAAAATAGCGATATTACCATTTTCCTGTCTGAATGCCTTCAAACCCTCAAATATTTCTTGACCATAATGAAACACCATTGCAGATGGGGGAAGAGAGAAATTCGAATATTTCTGTATTCTACCCACTTGCCATTGATTATCCTTGTACTCCCTTAGGAGCATTCTATCGGAGAATTGTTGGCCGAATCCTAGTGATTCGTCAGATGGCTTTGTCTTGAAATCTTTGATTTCGTCAATTACTAGATTTATAGAAGATGTAACTGCCATGAATCAAATCTTGACAGTTTTTATAATAGGTTTTGTTTTTGGATAGAAAAAATTGCACATGAAAATATATTAATTTATTACAGCATATAATTATGATTTGGATGTATTCAACAAGTATTGGCAATAATAAATAAAATTGTGAGATATAAATTCTACCATTGTAAAATAAATACAGATCCTAGTTATTTACTAAATATTTTGGATTAATTATTTCTAAGAATATTCCTTAGATATGTGCTACAGATAATAAGATTAAATAGAAATAAACCGAGCAAAAAAATTAACAGAATTTATACTGGGTGCGTTGACTATAAAGAACAAACTTGAACAATTATACATCTTACAGACCAATATAACACAGAAATTGGGAGATGAGATGGAATTATTTTTGGATGAAATAGAAGATCCAGATATAAAGGAGATACTCAGCTATTATTTTGATCTTGGTGGTAAGCGAATGAGACCAACTCTATTCTATGCCATCTCAAAAGCATTTGGATCCGAGGAGAATTTGAACCCCTTCTCATTGATTCTAGAATTGATCCATAATATGAGCCTTTACCATGATGATGTGCTTGATAATGCAGAGGAGAGACGAGGAGCACCCACAGTGCATAAAAAATGGGATGACGCCACTGCAATTGTAGGTGGTGATATTTTTCATGGAATGATACACAAGTATCTCATTGATGCAATTATAAATAACAGAGTTAAATCCAAAGATAAATCATTGAAATTTATCTCTGATCTCATAAATGATGTGGAACTCACCATTGGAAGTGCGGTATTAACAGAGATGAAACTTGCAAAAACAAATAAAATGCCCTCTCTTGAATTATCACTAAAAGTAGCCTCGGATAAAACAGCACCTCTATTTGCATTCTCAGCATCAGCTGCTGCATCACTTGCCAATATTGATCAGGAAATTTGTGATAAACTGTATATTATGGGTACCAAAATGGGATTTGCCTTTCAACTACTTGATGATCTTGGAGATTATTTTCCATCAAACAAAGGACTGGGTAATGATCTCAGAGAGGGAAGAAAAACTCCTTTTATTGTACTCTGTCATCAGAAGGATAACAAGACAGTGGAAAAGTACCTAGCAATTGGTAAGGAGTTGGAAACATCTGAAATATTAGAATTCAGAAACATATTCAAGGAGCAGTTTTTAGAAGTGAATAATTGGATAAGTACCTCATTGAAAATAGCTGAGGAATTGTTGATAGTCATACCAGAAAATGAATACAAAGATAATGTAAAAGTGATTATAGAGATGCTTTTCATCAAAAATGAAGAGTTTAAGACACTACTCAATAATAGAGAATAATTCCTCAAGATCAAATGGTTTATTCAGAAATTTAGATACACCCATTCTTAAAAATTTATTCTTATCAATCATAGGTCCATCACCAGTGGATAATATCACAGGTATATCTGGATAGAGCTTGTTTATTCGTTTCAATGTCTCCGTACCAGAAAGACCGTCAGGCATATTAAGATCAAGAATTATATGAGAAACCTCATTCTTAGCAAGTATATCAAGAGCCTGTTGACCTCCGCCCGCACTGAAAGTCAGATATTTCCTAGTAGCCAGCATCCTTTTTATCAATTTCAAAATCATGGGATCATCATCCACAATTAGAATTCTATGGTCAGACATCAGAAACTATAATAATGTTCACTAATTTAATTCTTTCTCATTACAATCATTAAATAATCAAATTTGAGAGAGAATAACCTATATGTGAACCTTTGTATTCTTTATTCAACTGAATTGCCATAGCTACCATGCGTTCAATAGTATGTGCATGAAACTTACCTCTCACCCTAACTGGCTGAAGTCCAATATCTCGTGATAGTTTACTTGCAATCGCTAATGCCGCTTCATCAGTTGAGATCTGAAAATCCACCTCATTCAGAGCTGCATCAGAATCCAGGATATG
This sequence comes from archaeon, assembly GCA_024280435.1. Lineage (GTDB taxonomy): Archaea > Asgardarchaeota > Heimdallarchaeia > Heimdallarchaeales > Kariarchaeaceae > JAJRQD01. The sequence goes on from JAJRQD010000026.1 coordinate 46,481, forward strand.
TGAGGATATGGTCTTCATACATGCAACTACATTACCAGGAAGGTAATCTCTCAGAAATTCATAGCTTGACAAATTATTCTCTTTTGCAACTTTGAAAAATTTACCCGGTATCAGATTAACAGTCAGATCAAGAATTATCTTGTTCTCCATATGATCCAACAGAGGATCAAGTAAGTTGGTGATACCCTTGAATGGAACCGCAAGCACAATCACATCAGCATTACATGCATCCAGATTATCACCACCAGCAATAGTATCCACTTGTATAGTTTTATTCAGTTTATCAGCCATTTCCGCGCCTTTAACAGCAGATCTAGATCCTATGAATATATGATGTCCTGCCATTGCAAATCGTTTTGCAAGTGCACTGCCTTGCTTTCCAGTACCTCCTAGTATACCGATTATCATATATCTTGATTAGAGTCCCATATATTTGAAGATTCACAAGAGGTACTTGACTGGAAAGTATTTTCTCAGAAGTATTGGAACTTTGGAATGTGTAAGCTCTTCTTCAAAATCAATCTCATCATCTTCCAGCCAACCATCATTGAACCATACATTTTTGTCTGGAAAAATAATATTCAGGCTATGTTTCAACTCTGCAAGTACGGCAATATCCATTGTTTCAAAGATCACATCTCCGGGATAATTCTCATCGACGATTATTGCCAACTGAAATATACCATTCTCATCTGATACTACTTTGAATCCAATAGCCTGGTTGAATCTTATCTCATCTTCTAAAAATTCAGATTGTGAGCCATCGATCCATGTTAGTGTTCTAAAAGTCCGGACTTTATTATTATCATCAAAAGTTATCACAAAACCCATCAAATCCTCAGTCAATTCTGATCTGAACTTTTTTCTATAGAAGTAAAGTGGAATTAATATTAAATAGAAAATCATGAGAAAATACTGATCAAGCAATATAACAAAATACAGAGAAAATAAAATAGACAATATACTGAGTTTTAGAGCCTTATTTGTAATTTGATACATTTTGAAGAGTGTTGACCGGGAATTATTCCGCATATAATCTGTGAATTCAAGTTCTTTATTCCGGGTTTCATTTACAATTAGCAATATTATCACAATATACCATACATATATCAAATGTTACAATATATACAGAGGAAATTGTATAATTTTTAATATGAATATATATTTATAAAAATTGAATAACTTTGAATAAAATACAATGTCTAGAATGTGAGTATGAGAACCCAGATTATGCAAATTTTTGTGTAAACTGTGGAAATAATATTTCCGGGACCAAAGCTAGATTTATGCGACTTCAGAAGAGATTAACACACAAATCAAAAGATTGGATACAAGATATTAGAAATTCCATTGATAATCGCATAAATGGTATGCTATATCAAATGGATACTAATCAGCAATTCAAGATTGGAGGCATAAACATTCCAGATAACAGAAAGAATACCATCAGAAATGCGCTCAACTCATTTCAGAGCAAGTATGGTACTGAAGAAGAGGTAAGTGAGGATTTCAAAATATGGATGGACAATCTAGAGGATATGCTTGAGGAACAGAAGTGTATAGTCTGCTATTCCAACTGGAAGAAGAATGATGACATTGTAGTTTGTAAACATTGCAGATCAGGAGGACATAAAGAGCATCTATTCAGCTGGGTAATGAATAATAACAACTGTCCACTTTGCAGACAAAATTTAACATCAACAGGTCTGATTAAAATAGAATTTAAGGAAAAAATAAACAATTAAATAACAATTGATAATCTAGTATTGCAAAGATATATTACAATATATACACTTATGAGATTATATGAGCAATATTAGTAAATTCAAACCGGTTTTGATACTGATTATTATAATTCTCCCAATTGCCCTGATAACATATGATTATAAGGTAACAGATATTGCAGTGACAAATCCAGATTTCAATGATACTGCGACAATTGATATAAATAATAGATATGAGGAGCATATTTTTGAATTACCTATTTTCACAAGAATATATCTGACCATTAGTAACTTACCAGCAAACAGGGAGATTGTGGTATATTTGATGGATGTAATTGCATATGATGGATATATTGAGGATGGAGTACCATTTGGTCAGTATACAGAGAATGTATTGAATAATAGCACTGAGAATCTGATTGAAGTGGTATTTGATCCCCAGATTGACCTTTATCTCGTCATAACTACAAACTCAGCAGATACATTGAATCTTGGAATACAGATGGATTTTCTGTACTCATCCTATTATGAAAGAGAGGGACTTGGAATAATTCTATATGTTATGCTATATATACTATTCTTCAACATATTACAGTACTTGATCTCGGATTATCACAAAAAGAAGGCTGTAAAATCACATATTAAGAAAAGAATTAAAGAAGAAGATGATTTTTTTGATAGAGCATTTGGAAAACTAGATTAGTTTATTTTCAGATTACTCAATAATTACATGATCATTATCGAGATTTAGTCTGATCTCATTCTTATCAGTACCAGATAGCAGATAATTTGCCAATTCATTACTGATATATTTCTGTATCGCCCTTTTTAATGGTCTTGCACCAAACGCGGGATCATACCCTTTTTCAGCAAGAAATTCCTTGACCTCATCAGGTATTATCAGAGTGATATCCTGATCTGCAAGTCTATTATTTAACCTCTGTAGCTGTATCTCAACAATACCCTTCATATCATCACGGGATAATGTTCTGAATATCACCAGCTCATCAAATCTATTGATAAATTCGGGTAGAAAATACATCTTCAATTCTTCAAAGACAGCCTTCTCGATCTCATCCATTAATTTGCCCTCACGGTTTAGCTCAAATATTTTGGCACTACCAACATTGCTGGTGGCAATTATCACAGTATTGGTGAAATCAACAACTCTACCCTTGGCATCTGTGAGACGCCCATCATCTAGTATCTGCAAGAACATGTTGAATACATTTGGATGAGCTTTCTCCATCTCATCAAGTAGTATGACAGAGTATGGCTTTCTTCTGACCTGTTCTGTTAGTTGGCCACCCTCATCATATCCAACATATCCCGGTGGGGAACCGATCAGTTTTGCCACAGAATGTGCTTCCTTGTACTCAGACATATCAATGCGAATTAGCATATTCTCATCATCAAATAGAAATTCAGCCAGTGACTTTGCCAGTTCAGTCTTTCCTACACCGGTAGAACCCATGAACAGGAATGAACCCAGTGGTCTATCAGTTGCGGTGATACCAGCTCTTGCACGTCTGATTGTCTGTGCTAATTTCTCCACAGCAACTTCCTGTCCGATCACTCTTTTGGTGAGTATCTGTTCCATATTCAGAAGTTTATCCTTCTCCTCCTGTACTATCTTGCTAGCTGGGATTCCAGTCCACAGAGCAATTATATTAGCAATATCAATCTCACCAATCTCCTCCCTTAACAAATTATCCGCACCCTCAGACAGTTTATCTTTTTCAGACTGAAGTTTTGCATTCAGATCGGGGAGTAAGCCATACTGTATACGTGCCATCTCATCAAGGTTACCAGATCTCTGAGCCTGTTCCATCATTATCTTGGTCTCCTCGATTGCGGATTTGTACTTGCTGATATTATCAATTATATCTTTCTCCTGTTCCCATCTGACTTTTATGGCAGCTAGTTCAGTGGATAGTTGCTCAATCTGTTCCTCGATAGCTTTGACTCTATTCTTAGATACGGCATCGGTCTCTCTTCGTATACTATATTTCTCCATCTCAAGTTGTCGTATTTTCCTATCAAGTTCATCAATCTCAGTGGGTACAGACTGTATCTCCATTGATAGAGCTGCTGCTGCCTCATCTAATAGATCTATCGCCTTATCAGGGAGGAACCTATCAGATATATATCTTGATGATAACACAGCAGCTGCAACTATTGCCTCATCATGTATACGAATGCCATGATGCACCTCATATTTCTCTTTAAGACCCCTGAGAATAGATATGGTATCAGTCACGCTTGGTTCATCCACCATTATTTTCTGGAAACGTCTCTCCAGAGCACTATCTTTCTCGATATATTTTTTATACTCATCAAAGGTTGTTGCACCGATGGCATGGAGAGAACCACGTGCAAGTGCAGGTTTCAGCAGGTTAGACGCATCCATTGCACCTTGTGTGGCACCAGCACCGACAAGTAGATGTATCTCATCAAGGAAAAGAATTATCTGTCCCTCTGCCTCTTCTATCTCTTTGACAACAGCTTTCAATCTCTCCTCAAATTCACCCCTGAATTTTGCACCTGCAACCAGTGCACCCATATCAAGGGCCATGACAGTTTTATTTTTCAGTGATTCGGGTACATCCTGATTGACTATTCTCTGTGCAAGTCCCTCTACAATTGCTGTTTTTCCAGTACCAGGCTCACCTAGTAATATTGGATTATTTTTTGTTCTTCGGGATAGTATGTGTATCACACGTCTGATCTCTGCATCTCTGCCAATGACCGGATCGAGCTTTCCCTTCATTGCCAGTTCTGAGAAATTGATAGCATATTGTTCGAGTGATTGGAATGAGTTCTCTGCATCCTGGTTATTTATTGCATTAGATCCTCTAATTTCATCCAATGCCATCTCAATTGTTTTTTTAGAAATATTCTGATGACTTATTAGTTTCTGAAATGGTTTAGATTTGGCCAGCATTCCTTTGATGATAGTATCAATTGATACATACTCATCATTGCTTGCAATCATTATTTTCTCGGCTTGATTAAGAGCAGAGTTCAGATCAGATGAGAGAGATGGAGAGCCTCCGGATACTTTTGGAAATTTATTGTATTCCTCTTCTATCTGATTTTTGAATAGTTGTATATTGGCACCTGCTTTCTGCAGAACTGATTGTAAAATACTCTGATCCTGTTCTAGAAGTATTTTAATCAGATGGATAGCAGATATTTCGGGGTGTTCGTTCATATCAGCCAGTGATTGTGCGTCTTGAATGGCTTCTTGAGCCTTGTATGTATATTTTCGTATATTTACCATATTTGCAACCTCGCTATTATAACATTAGTATTGTACTTAAAGTATAGTTGTAATTCATGATATATAAATTTTCCCAAAACACTACGGAAAAATCGCAATTCATTGAATAAGCACCCACAACACCACAATAAAATCAACATAACAATAAACCTCTGAAAATTACACTATAAAATTTAAGAAAAAATAAATAGACCATAGAATATCATTAATACACACAGAATAAAAAATAACAACTGATGAAGTACTATAATCTGAATACATTTCTAAAGAATAGAATAACGATTATACTGCTAAATGGAAGTGCAATGCAACATTTTAACAGGATTAACCCACTCGTCAGATATCTGCTGAGATACAACTGCAACCTGATATCAATGGAATTACCAGGCCATGGCACCTCTAATTTTGATAAGATAATAAAAACCAATGAATTCCTAGAACAATTCAACTCGGATATCACACAGTTAATCAATGAAATAGCTGATTTTGCAATAATTGCATTCTCCCTTGGAGGCCTCTCCACACTGAAAATAATGGAACAAAAATTAATCAATCCAAAATTCACCATACTAATAGGCACTGGGTTCAGCATGAATGAGATCACCCAGCAAAAAATCAATACCTTCACCACAACTGAATTTTTCGAGAGAATGGGATGGTGTGATGCAATGAAAAAATTCCATGCAGATGGATGGCAGTATCTACTACCATCTTTAGCCGAGATACTAGATGGAGAGAAAGGAATACTATCAAAAGCAGATAAAATAGAGAATGAGAATATATTTATAATACTAGGTGATGATGATCAGGCATTTCCTGCCAATGATCAGTTCCAATTATTACCATATGAGAACTTCCATAAATACAAAATCAATAACTGCACACATTTTGATTATTTCACCAAATCATGGCCTCAGTTAAAAAATATATTAGAAATAATACTAAAAGATAATATTGAATCAACTGATAATTAAGATATTAAGTATTTCCTATAAAGATAAATTACTCGGAGCCAATGCCTGTACAGTCTCCATTGCATATTCCATTGGTGTTTTGAATGGTAAAGAGATCAAAGGACAGGTTGCACCCGCTTTCCCAATTGCAATCAACTTCTCCTGTACTGCATCCTTATCACCATAAACACAGGTCTGTGCCAATAATTCATCTGTCACTGCCATTGCAGACTCCTTTATCTTACCCTTTTTCCACAAGCCCATAATATTATCAGCTTCCTCCTCAAAACCTATTCTTTTCAACATAGTATTGTAGAAAGTACCCATTCCACCAAAATAATAGGCCATATGGCCCCTCAACAGATCCAGCTTTGGCTTCTCATCTCCAAGGATAGATAATGTAAATGGAGTTATTGAGAAACTATCTCTCTTCTCTGCGGGAATAAATCCACTCATACGTTTAACCTCCTCTTCAAACGCAGATAATGGCATAATCACGGGAAGCCATCCGTCTGCCATTGTTGCGGTCAACTCTATATTCTTGGGACCTAGTGCAGCTATGTGAATTGGAATATCTGAACGAATATCCTTGATTGATACTTTGAAATTCTTCAGATGCCCAAGTTGTTTTGTTTCATGGTTAAGCCGTTTATTGCCGAACAATGTTCTTAATACATCAATATATTCTCTTGTCCTCTGTAAGGGTTTACTATATGCCATTCCATGAAAATTCTCAATCACCTGTGGACCAGACAAACCCAATCCCAGTACAAATCTACCGCGTGAGATCTCATCAATAGATGCAGCAGTCATCGCCATTGTCCCCGGAGTTCTACTAAATATATTTACAATTCCCGTGGCCAATCGTGTCTTTCTTGTAACATGTGCCAACACAGATAACAATGAGATCGCATCATGCCCCCATATCTCAGGGACTGAGATCTGTGCATAGCCCATTGCATCAATCATTGGAGCAAGTTTAATAATTTCTCTAGAGGGTAAATAATCGCTTGATAGTACAATACCAACATCCATAAAACCCCTGTAAAATAATAATTTCTTTAAGATGTTGCATAATATTACAAAAAAATATGGATTTTATTGTTTAATATGGTCAAAGCTATAAATTTTATTTTCTTTTGTAAAATAGAATGGATACAAAGAAAAGAATCATTGTTCTAGGTATGGGAGGGACCATAAGCAGTGTAATTGGAGAAACAGGCCTATCACCCCAGCAAAAATCAGCCGATCTCATCTCATTACTACCTGAGCTGAAGAAATACTATGATATAGAGACCCACGAACTGATGTCCATTGATTCATCCAACTTGCAACCAGAACACTGGACCATTGTAGCAGAGAAGATACACCAGGAAGCCATTCGAAGAGATGTACATGGAATCGTTATTGTACATGGAACCGATACCATGGCATATACTGCCTCTGCGATTGCATTCATGGTGCAGAGAATTGGTATCCCAATCGTATTCACCGGATCACAGATCCCATTCTCAAAAATTGGAAGTGATGGAAGAAAGAATATTATTGATGCCATAAGAGTTGCAGCAGATGCAGATATTGCAGAGAGTATCATTGTATTCGATTCTAAAATAATGCGGTCTGTCAGAACAATTAAGATGAGAGAATATGATTTGAATGCTTTTGAGACCACAGACCCCGTGCCAATCGGAGAGATTGCAATTGGCCTTCATATCTATGATAATACCACTATTCGAAGAAATAATATGTCACCAGTACTATTCAACAGGATAAACACCAATGTAGCCATGTTAAAAGTATTTCCAGGTATGAAGCCGGAGATATTGACCACACTGATAGATCTAGGATATGAAGGAATAGTACTTGATGCATATGGAGCAGGTAATGTACCAATACTGGAGAATTCATTATTAGAACCTATAAAAGAACTTGCTGAGAGAAATATACCCGTGGTAATAACCTCCCAATGTGTATTTGGTACAACTGAGTTATTATATGAAACTGGCATCAAAGCCCATCAGGCAGGTGCCATACAGGGATATGATACGATTGCAGAGGTAGCTCTGATCAAGTTGATGTGGATACTTGGAAAGACCAGATCTATGGATGAGATAAATAAACATATGAGCAATAATTATGTTGGTGAGATAAATCCCGCTATACAAAGAAAGAGATAACTCAGTATAAATTTCCTAGAACATATTGAAAAAAGCGAATATATTGGGAATAACACCTAATAAAACAAGTATAACAATGATAAATAGCAGCATAGCCCCATTGTAGTTATTACCTTTTACGCCTTGATGAAGAATATAGATACTGTAGATTTTTCCCAGCAATCCAAGAATAATTACAGCAATCAGATAGAATGTGGAGTAATTATAAGAGGGAACAGGTACTGTGGTGACCACACCAAATAAGTCAACTGAAGAAGTAGTATAGCTCACTGAAATATCTGGATGAATAGCTAATAAAACAAGTTGAATAATTCCAACTGCAATTCTTGGCAGATAGGTATATGCGTTAAGCCTCCTCATTGCCTTGAAAGTATCATATCTAATTGGTTCCTCCGGTGCAAATCCGGATTTTAAGAATAAAGAGAGTAATAAAGCTCCAAAATACCAAAAAATCAGCAAAGTGATGAAAATCGTGATTGAGTTGGTAATATTTGGCTGAGTAATACTTTCCATAAGTACAGATTTGTCACCATCATCTATATCTGATGAGAATACAACAGTTTTCACCTTCATTGCAGTGATTACTGGAATCAACGCCTCAACCAAAGCAAGAATGATAACCAGAATTAATGGATTAGGTGCCCTGGGATCCTGTAATAAACCGGGTGATACTCTTGCCGTATCTTTCAACATATCAACTGAGGCATTCATAATATTACCACCTTCATATACAATCGATGTCATCACCATTGGCTGAGCCTGTTGAGGTACTTGCTGGAATTCTCCCAATGCAGAGAATTTTCCTGCCACAGTGAATTCAGTTCCACAGTTATCACAGAATTTTAAATCATCAGCAGATTCTACGCCACAATTTTTACAATATTTTGACATAATTACTGTTTGAAAATATCAAATAATTAAATACATGCAATACAGGTAATTAATTTTAACTATTTTAGTACTTAAGATCATTCAAAAATTTATCAATATCATTAGAAATCCAGTATGCTACCCTATCATCAGTCTTATCTTTCACCTGTAACTGATAGTTTGCCCCACGAATAGAGCCCACATGTACATGTTCTGCCATCATTCGTATGGAATTCCTGACTCTTGTTGGATCTCCACGGTTGGAATCAGTACCCTGCAAGAAGAATGCCTCTCCCATAATTGCACCCAAAGCACGCATATCAACACGATCGGGTTTATTTGGTGGATAAAGAGGATAGTTCAGACATACAATTGGAGGAACCTCACCAAAGTCAGATGCAATTGGTGCCACTCTTAATGCAGATGCAGCTGCAATACCATGACCACATAGTACCCATGTAATTTCGGGATAAGTAGCTGAGATATGATCATATACTGCTTTGAATGCCTCATCAAGACTGCTCGTGTCTTTTCCGGGTTTACTACCATTTACTCTGAATGGGAATGCAAACCTTACAGAAGATATTTTCTTCTCAGATAATTTTTTGCTTAATGAAAGAATTATACCCCTGTCATGATGAGTACGCTCACCATGAGCAAGAATTAAGCCCCACTTACCATTATGAATTGCGATTTCAGCAGGTAAAGGTGGATTGAACTCGATATTTGTCTTGATCATTACTTATTGCCTATATTATAAATTATATTAAATATTGTTTTATTAAACAATATCAAATACTCCTGTATCTATCATCTCTTTTTTTATACATTCTCACACAGAAACCACAAAGCATTGTATCTATATGCAGACAGGCACCACAGAACCCTTTTCTACATAATTTACATCTTATCGATACATGTTTTATTCTGCAACTACTGCATAACTCTAGATACATTAACAATCTACAAACAATATGGTCTATATGTATTATTTATACAATCGGGATTTTTGTTCACGCAACCATCTGAAGTGAGATAATTGATAGAGATACAGGAAAAGATAGATTAAATACTAATAATATCTACATTTTATTATGAGTTTGGATTGGCTTGCCTCCGTTCGATTATTCTTTAGAGATGAAAAAGAGGCATTTCTATTTCTTGGAACAGAACAAAAGCCCAGATCCACATATATCAGAATCACAGATAGATTTGATAAACCTAGATACTACCCCCCCATCCCGCTTGATAAATTACAGGAAAAATTCAACCTCAATATAACTCTTGATAACTCACTCATAAATGATGAATTCAAACTATTGTTATCACTTATTATCAGAGAGAGATTGAGCAACCCAATTATTCAATACAATGAGGAACTTTCCAATTGGATTGACAATGGAGTTGAGAGTGATATATTGGGATATATAATACAGATAATCAGCAATGATAAAAGAATTGCAAGACAGCATGCACTCTATAAACTAGTTAAAACACGATCAGATACATCTGAGATAGTATTAACATGTATGATAGATCTGAGAGAGGAGATCAGTATTGCTATTATCAGAGAATTAGGCAGATGGAGTATATGTCTTGACCGTGCATTAAAATTCTCCAAAGATAATACTGAAACAAAAGGGGCACTTGGATTTTACTCAAAATTGTACCTGATCAGATATAATAAACAGACCATGGACATCAGTGATGTAAAACAAAGTATCACCCTTGTTAAGAAATTCAATTCAATTCACAAAATCAAATTTGATATGAAAAATATACCATATCTGACTTTTGAGGGCCTACCTTATCTTGCCACTTCAGACAAAGAGCTTTATGCCAAGATAATAGATAAATTGGTCAAATACAGATTATCAGGCAAAAATTACCGGGCTGCATTGATGCGAATAGTAAAATATGCAGAAATACTAGAATCTGTGGAACTAGTAGGGGGATTAGTGTGCTTGACACTGAATAATCGTTCAGTACATATTTATAGAGAAAAACAAACTATATATTTCCATGAAGATGAATTTATTGTGTACCCCCGACAGAGATTATTATCTCTGATAAATATATGGGAAATTACTGGAAGAGATGATCTGCTTGATGCAGTACTGATATTTATCATCAGACATATACCGGCAGAGATCAATCTATTTGGAAAAACCAGATACAAATATATCAATATGACACAATGGTTGGACACAATGCCACTGATAAAAGATCATTCTGACAGGATACAATTGATACTGTATAACGATCAGGAATTATTACGAGACATTATAATTCATTTATCTAGAAATTTTAATCTACATTTCTACACCTGGTTACTTCAACATATAGATAATGAGATTATTAAGGAAATACTATCAGAATTGAGCTTCAATGATAAATTACATATATACAGCTCGGCATATGTTTACCCACCGGATTTCAATCTATTGCATTATCTGAAAAAATACAGCAAGAATGCTTCCTTTGGACATTGTGATTTTGTTCCAACAAAGGATAGTCTCAAACAGACACTTAGTTTTTTCTATAGATTAAGATTTATACTGCCAGATAGAATATTCGATCAAATTGCAGAACTAATTCATGATGATAATTACAAGAAAATGAATATACACTCATTGTTGATCAAATATATGAAAAAAGTAATTTATCGTCACAAAAAAATATCAGATAGATATGCAAATATAATTCTTGAGAGAATAATCAATAATAGACACAGCAATTGTAAATTATGTGTGAACCAGTTAGATTATCTGAATAACTGGAAAAATATACCACTCATTCAATCCCAGAGGCTTGGCAGGACATAATTACAGGTATAGAGATTGTACATAAGGAGATAATAGGTAAAATTTCAGTTGATGCTATCACACCCCTGACAATCAAAACAATAACCACAAGTTACAGAATAATGAATGGTATGATACATCCCATTATAGAGGATAATATTAAATTTGCATTGAACAAATACAACTGGGATCAACTAGCAAGACATTATCTGGCTCTTGGATTGGAAAGACCACAAAGAGAGGCATTAATAGCTTCAGAATTGAAAAATATTCCGAAAATGTTACTCAGAGACCAGCTAGGAAGGATTGCGCTGGTCAGTCAAACTATACTGTACGGAATGGATTTTGGATTCACTCCAGCTCTGGAGAATGTGATAATCAATAATATATACATGCGAGGTTGGAATATTGATAATAATATACAGAACAGACTGATCAGATTACTTGCTAGTGTTTCATTCAAATTCAGATCATTCATTGCTGCCTATTTAATTCTTGAGAAAAGTGAGGTGAATAATGAGATACTGTTATTGGCAAGAGATGTATCATCTAAAATAATCAGAGATAGATTACTAAGAACTCTTGAGAGATTTGGCTCTGCGGATATGTGGTATGCACTTGCAGGTTCAACATTTGAAGATCTAGCAGAAACTGCAACAGAACAGCTGAGAAGACTCAGAATGGGTAAAGAGGACAGATTACGTTTGATACAGACATTACTGAATTCAGAGAAGATAGAGCTGAGACAGATGGCACTGAGATGGATGCTGAATCTTGAGTTTATAGAAGATGAGACAATTCCACTGTTCACATCCATATATACAGATACATGGTCAGATCTGATTGATTACTTCAATACCCATATAAGATATATAAAAGAGACATATCCTGATTTCAAAAATATAATACAAGATATGATCTGGCGAATTGCAAGCCCTGTCAAGAGCAATGATAAAATTGTGGCACTGGCAAGCAAGTTTGATGAACTGAGATCCACTCTTGATGAGCTGAGCAATACCAAAATTAAGAGCAGGTCTGCTGTGATACTACAGAAAATAGTTGGTGAATTCAATGATTGAGATCAAATATTCTGTATCTAATGAGACTGCTGTGGCAAAAAAAGATGATAATATAGTCTATCATTTTGCAACTGATGAAACTCACAACAGATTCAATATCACACTGCTCGATCCAAACAAATATCTATATGCATTGAGATCTTCCCTATCAATTCTATTTGACAGGAAAATAATGATCGAACCGGATAGATCACAGTATGAACTGTGGTTGGAGTATGAATTATTGAGAATAAGTGAAAAACAATACAATACACAGTCTACAAGAGAAGATGTTGATATCGAGGATTATGAGACAATAAAAGAGAGAAGGGATGACTTGCTTGTCAGAGTACGTTCTCAGATAGCATATATGGATAAAGCAGTTAAAAAAATACCACTAGTGAAGAAAAGACTGATATTTCTGTGGGGTAATTATACATTACCAATATTAAGCTGCTTAGAAAATTATTTCAACATTCATGTATTCACAGATGAACTATACACTGAACTATCAATCAAATCACCAAAGATTAGGTTTTATCATGGATTTACAGAGATTACACCCCTGTTCTACGAATCAATAGAAAGTCTTAATCGTGATAGAATTGTATTTACCAACGAGAGAATCGAGAAAAGACCTGAGATAGCGATTACAAAACTCAACAGATATGAAGAGAATGTAATTGATAATATGCACCTCAGCCAGGTATTGCTCTATTTTATCAAAAATACCAGTGTAGCCAAACATATAGAGCTGAATAGAGTACAGACCTATGACCTGCTCAGCAAGATAAACAGTATCAGAGGAGAATTCACACTAGCTATAAAATCAGGTAAGGAATACTCAATATCAATAAAAGATAAAATTGTTAATATAACAATTAAACAGGGTAAGAAAACATCTATCAGAATTACAATACCTGCTACATTTATCAGATCAATTGAGTTGGTGTTACCATATATCAGAAAGATCAGAATATCAGATACATTGATCGGATCTGTTATACAGGTATACACAGATAATTTCATGATGAGCACCTGTCATCTGCAAGAGAATACAATAGAGCTGTATAATATACTGTACAGCATGTATAATTTTGATAGCCCTAACAAAGATGCAGTTATCAACCAGCTGAAAAATAGAGACTATGCAAATGTAAAATTATTCAATAACAATGAACTATTACAGTTAATTATGGAGGGTAAGATCAGATATATCTCAAATAGTAATTCAGTCATCTACAAAAATATGTACAGCTACAACAGAACAAACCAATATACCAATGCAATGTGGTTAAGGAAGATAATCCGTACAATTATGGTGTACAGTAAAACCAAGTATACCTGTATTATTGAGGATCATGATATCTCAGTCAGAATATCAAATAGAATACAGGGAGGCTGTAGTTGTGGAAAATCATGTGATTATGAGATTGCTTTGAAAGCAATAATACTGGAGGATAAACATTATGAGTGAGAAGATAAACAAATTAATGAAAATATTCCAGGAGCTCAACGATCTAGGTCTGTGGCCAAGATCTATCTCACCACCAGATCCACAGGCACTTGAGAGAATTTATAATCTTGATGTGGATCTGTATAATCGTAAGTACAAATTATCAGTACCAGATGACAGAGATATTGAAGAGATCAGAGAAGAATACTCCAAAGAGAGTAAAAAAATAAGAGAGAGAAAACGTGTAAAACGAGCACAGAAGGAGAGGAGAAAGAGACAGGAATGGAAAAAACTGAAAGAAACTCAGTTTACATATCTTGGGAAAGGTGTATCAGCCAAATTATCATCAACAGATGAGAATACTGAATTGATAAAAAAACTAGAATTACCAAGTATAGAAAATGCAGATAAGTTATGTGAGTTTCTGGAAATCGAATTTGATCAGCTTGTATGGATGGTATATCACCGAAAAAATAATAGATTCAGCAATTATATAGATTTTGAGATACCCAAAAAAAGTGGAGGAGTGAGAAAAATATCTGCTCCAAAACCTTATCTGAAGAGAGTACAGTATATAATCAAAGAGAAAATACTAGATAAGATAGTGTTACCAGATCATGTTATGGGTTTTAAAAACAAAACCTCGATATTTGACAATGCAAGAGAACATCTCAATGCAGAGATACTGATAAATGTAGATATAGAGAATTTTTTTCAATCAATACGTTATTTCAGAGTAAGATCCATGTTCATTAGATTTGGATACTCTGGTGAGATTGCCACCGTGTTATCACTGCTATGTACCAAACAGTATCAGAAGACAGTCAAGATAGGTGAAATCATACATTATGTGTTCTCAGAGAGCAGATACTTGCCACAAGGTGCACCTACAAGTCCTGTAATCAGCAATATCATTGCATTACCAATGGATAGAAATATCAAGGAGAGAGTTGAGAAACTTGGCTATAGATACACAAGATATGCGGATGATATCTCAATATCCACAATCAAGAGAGATAAGAAGATAAAAGCAGTGATGAGTATTGTGCATCGTACCATGACAATGCATGGATTCAGTATTAACAATAACAAAACAAAAATACGGGGAAAGCATGAGAGACAGGAAGTTACAGGTCTGGTGATTAATTCGGGAGAGGTGAGAATACCCCGATGGTGGAGGAGAATTTTAAGAGCAAGGATAAACAGATTTATCAGCACAAATGAGGGTGATCCACTATCTTTGCTAGCAAGTATTGCATATCTAGACACTACCCATCCAGAACTGGCAAATAAGTATCTACAACAGATTATCGATAAAACTAGCTGATATATCTGGCAAGCAGTTTTCTCATGCTACCAGTTGACTGATATGCAATTCCGTTGACATTGTGGACTGCATTATCCTTTATTATATTTTTCAGCAGTAGCTCAAATCGTTTTCCCACATGATCACATTGATATTTTATCATTTTTGGTATTTTATCCAGCTTAGAGAATGCAATAAAACGATCATTAACAATATCACCAACATATTTGAAATATACATCCACCATTCTTTCTCTTGCATATGGTACACTCAGTTTCAGAGCATCATGATATGAGTACAGATCAACCTCAGAGATCTGATCATGTGTATCCTCAATAATTCCAACTATCACTGCAATATCATCCTTCTTATTCACAATTGCACGCTCATATACTTTGAAAGGGCGAAAATGCAGCTCTCTTCGGATCTCTGGATGTGGATCAACTGGAAATTCCACACCCTGCTTATCCTGTATTGATTTTGTATTTGTAGAATGAGTCATCCAGTATCTTTTGTATTTTGAAGGGTTGTATCGATGAAATTTATCTGTGAAAATATATGATACTGCGTGTTCCAGATCAATATATGACGGGAATTTGAATACTATTCCCTCCTCTTCCATCTCAATTGACAGTAGATCATCAATCAGATGTGTCACAAATGGTAATTCTTTTCTGTGATACTCATCTCTCTCACGATCATAAACCACCAATCTGATCATGGGCGATAGTGCAGAGATGGTTTTCCCGGTTTTCGTATGAAAATCATAATCATCTGAATACAATGATACACCTGCAATAAAGCGTTTGTTTGGAGAGATTTTGACCAGTAATGGTACTCCTAACTCAAAGGATAGTAGAGGAATATTATTTCCTATACTCCATAAATAACATCTACCATCATAAGATACAGTTGCCACAAAATTATCAACCCTTGCCCACATAGGTGCAATCCCATAAAAATTATGCCCATCCACCTCAAGATCTCCATAGATCATACGATTTGAGTCCTCGGGATAGTTATCATAGGTTAGCTCGGTT
The DNA here is from genome assembly GCA_024280435.1 of archaeon. Classification (GTDB taxonomy): domain Archaea; phylum Asgardarchaeota; class Heimdallarchaeia; order Heimdallarchaeales; family Kariarchaeaceae; genus JAJRQD01. The sequence goes on from JAJRQD010000026.1 coordinate 63,152, forward strand.
ATCAGTTCTAATTTACTCCAGTACTCTATAAAGTAATAAAGAGAGGAGAGGGATAGTCTTATCTGATCAACTGTTGTACCACCATATTTTATATCTATCAACACACTATGCCACTCTCTTACGATTAGATTTGATAGATTATCTCTTTTTGATAGAAAATCATCTTCCTCTACCTTTACATGTTTCTCCTGATTATACAGTATTTCAGTTGAATTATTCAACTCTCGTTTTTTAAGCATACCCAGTGGGGGAGAACCACCAGCATCCCATTCCAGTAAATATCTTTTATTCTCTTCCAATAATACAAATGTATTTTTCTTATATCTAGTTACTGGAAAATCAATGCAGGTATTATCAAACATATCAAATAATGTGTGATTACTACCATCTGCAATCATAAAAAAACCTTCTGCAACATTAATTCTTGATAGTCGTTGATTTATTCTTCCTGCAAATAAAAAACTGGGGGCATTACTGAAAAAAATATTTTCTTGTTTTATATGATCTGCCAGTGATCGAGATAGTATTTTTTCAGTACAGATCATCTCGCCACCTTGATTAGATATGGTATAGAAATCTTTTTCCCGGTATAGCACACCATATCCATCAAAGCTGACAATTGCACCATTTGGATTTTTCTTACGATTAGTTGTAATGAAAAAATCGGGTGATTGATAGACTATAAGCTTATCCAGTAAATAGATGATCAAAATACTATTGTGTACAAGATACTGTCTCATACCAGGAGGAAGTTGTAATCGTGGAGTTCTTCTGAACTCACCATAGATGACTATCTCTCCATTGAGTTCTGTATCATTCTGACGAATTATCTGTTTTCTAACATTATCAATCTTCTTGTTGAATAATCTCTCACCATTCAGCACAAATACTCCAGAGCTAATCTTGTAGTATATCCTGTTGTCATATATCCATGAAAAATCAACAACAATCTTCTTACCACCTATCTCTTTGATACTTCCCCCGGAGTACACATATAATTTGTTATTCAGCCGGATAATATAGTTAATCCGATCCCTGATTTTAAAGAAAGACAGTTTCTTGTTCTCATACACATCCCAGATCAAACACTGCTCATCACCTATGATTGCAAGATTAGGTGTATTTCGTACCCATTTTATATCTTTGACAGAGATTGGAGATATAATTATAGAGATAAGGTCAGATACATTCTCTTTTTTCTGCCACACGATAATATTATCAGTACCATCTGTTGCAGCATATCGTTCCTGATTCACCACTGCAATCTGGATATCTTGAAAATTGAATTCAATCCATGCATATACCGATAACATATAATTTATTCTAAATCCATTTAATAATAATTTTATTACAAATATATTGCTAGAAGTTATAAATATTTGAATTGGATACCAAATATTCATCTATTGATGATCTATTTTATATTACTTACAAAATTCATTGAATTATACTTCTTGGCATTGAGTCTTGATTGATTCTAGTGTGATGTTTCGTCATGCATTGAGCAAACACAATATATTCAAAGAATCGGTGATCATCGTCACTTGGTTTCCTCTGTCGCTTCTTTGCACGTGCATAAGTTCCTATTGCAGAAACTTTAATGCTCCTGAGGACCTGTTCCTGTATATCACCGACTCCTGAGAGCGTCAGCTACTACACTGCGTTACATACGCTCTCCTTTTCGCAAGAAGTACACGATTGGTTGAAAGACCAATCATTATTTTTACCGAATATAAGTTGGCAAATCACAAATAACTTAATGTAAAAAAACAAATCACATACATGCTGAAAGAGAAACGTATATCAACCAAATTTGGTAGGATGTCATATTTTACATTTGATGGGAAAGACCATAATATACTGTTTATACATGATAATACATCAACCAAGGAATGGTTTGCACAGCCAGAGATTGAACTACCGGAATATAACTGGATCATTCCAGATCTAATTGGGTTTGGCACCTCAAGTAGATGTGAGAATATTGATGCATACTCAATTGAACAGTATACTGAAGATATGTATATGTTATTAGTAGAGGAGAAAATTGATAAGCTAGTAATAATTGCTCATGGCCTAGGTGCTGTAATAGCACATAATCTATCCAGATACCTTGTAGACAGGGGGATCACTGTGAATATGCTGATCTACATCAATGGTACCTTCTCAAGCAAAGATATGGATCCCATGGGAAAAGATGAATATGATAAATATCTTGAAAGACATAATTTTGATATCGAGAGATATACACGACTGAACACCACATACTCCAAACTCATTGTGAAACATCTGAAAAAACTCGATCCATTCAGTATATGGGCAACTCATAAACAGCTTGATAAATATCTTGAGAATGATATTATGAAAGGTATAAAAGAATGTGATATCCCAACTCGTTATCTCATTGGAGAGCACATCAGAGGTGAGAGAACCTCTGAGAAGTTGATGAAATCAACTGAGCATGTGGTTAGTTTTATACCGGATACCAAGTTCAATATACATATCGAGAATCCACCGGAATTGTGGAAATATATAGAGTTACAATTTGAAAGTTTATAATTCAGTGCAATTCAGATCTCATTCTTACAATACTTGTATGTGGAACGAAGAATTTTCTGTTCTTTCCAAGATATTTGACTGCCTCAACTGTATAACCAACATCATCTTTGAAAAGTATCTTAACGTTCTGTACTTCCTCAACTTTTTTACCTGCCTCTCGTATCCAGATAGTGAATTTATTCTTCTTTTTACCAATCAGGTGCTCAAGATGCCCACTGACTTCAAATTCTTCAGCCATATTAACACCTAAATGAATTCCTGCCTGAGTGAGATCAGACTTAGCATAGGAACGAATAATCGTCTATTCTTACCTACATGCTTCATTTCCTCAACTGTTACTCCCTTAGCATCCATATACAGGATCTTGACAGAGTCAATTGTCTTAACCTTGTCACCTTCTCGAAGCTTCAAAGTCCATTCATTCTTATTTTTACCAACTAAATGTTCATAATGGGGCGATTGTGCCATATTATATAACTGTGCAATACTTCTTTTTATTTATTTGTGATTCTATTTGTTTTAATACATATTTTCATTTCAAATATTTCCAATTTGATTGTATATTCTATCTGAATTTTTCAATAAGTATGGGTTTTATCACAGAGGTCCATAATTTATAACCCTCTGCATTCAGATGTATACCATCCCATTTGAACAGTGAATAATTTATCTTTCCATCTTCCATCATCACATCTGTAATATCGATATAATACAATTGATTTTTACCTTCACAGTATTCCTGTATCAGTTTATTCGCTCTCTGCATCTCAGACCATTGTTTTTTTCTCCTCTTTGGTGGTTTGATTGATACAAAGTATATTGGAATATCCTCTGATATCTGTGCAGTCAATTCACAGAATTTTATGAAATTATTCAACACTGTCTCTGCACTCTCGCCCTTGACCATTGGAAAGCCTGAAATATCATTCTCTCCTGCATAGAACACTATTGCCCTGGGATTATATGGTAGAACCACATCTTCAAAGTAGTACAGAACATCGGGTATTCTGGAGCATCCAAAACCACGATTTATGACTGATAAAGGAGCCATATCATTTTCCAATGTTTCCCAGTATTTGATACTCGAACTCCCTGTGAATACAATCACTTCATTTGCCAGCTTTTTAAGATCTTCACTCACAAATTTATCAATATCACCACCCCATACGGTGGCATCATAATTTTTCAAACGCTTCAGCTTACCAAGTATATTCACAAATATATAGAATACAGCTGCGAAAATAGTGATACCAGCATATGTTATCCAATCATTCATATCAAATGTACTGTGGATGCCATTATAAGTATTATTAGAAAATAATATTAAATATTGCAATTACCTGGTCTACATTATAATTGTAAAATTATGGTTAAAAGTGAATGTGTGGTAAAAAATAAATATTTTTAATGATTAGTATAGACAATACTTATACTTTGATGATGTATATAAGATACTATGAATCTTGATACAGTCATTCAAAGATGCCAATCACAGGGGTATACTATCTCAGATAGATTGATAAAGATAGTAGATTCAATTGATAGGAGTATTTTTGTTGAGAGTAAATATCAAGAGAGAGCCACTGATGATAACCCACTGCCAATTCCCAATAATCAGACCATCTCAGCACCCCATATGGTTCTGATGATGCTTGCTGATGAGGCACTAGATGTACATGCAGGTGATAAGGTATTGGAGATCGGTACTGGTAGTGGCTATAATGCGGCGATATTAACATTACTGGTGGGAGAGAATGGTAAATTAATCACTATTGAACGTCATGCAAAACTGGTTGAATTTGCTCGAAATAATATGATCAATGCAAAAATACCACTGAATTATGAGATAATTCATGGTGATGGAACTCTTGGATTATCAGATATGCAATTTGACAGAATAATTGTAACCGCATCAGGTCCATATATCCCGGATACACTGATAGAGCAGCTTAAATCAGGTGGAAAAATGGTTATTCCTGTTAAAAGCAGAGTATATGAGATATTATTGCGAGTTGAGAAGATAGATAGCACAGATAAATCCAATAAAGAGTACATGCAAAGAAACAGTGAATTTATTGATAAAATCAGGATTACGGATCTTGGAGGTGTTAGATTTGTACCACTTGTTGGAAAATATGGACATTAATTGTAATTTTATCAGTGCCTATCTTGAATGATTTAACAATACTTTATAATATACACTAACTATCAAAAATAGATGGAAGATAAGATATTAGAGAGATTAAGTATAACAATTACTCATGATAGCAGGAAAAAAAGAGGTGATGCTATACCAGGATACAATAATTTCATCAGAGAATTCGATATATATGAGAAAAAAAGCTACAAAGAGGAATTAGAATGTCCTATCTGTGAGGAGAAGGTCATTGTATCTGTAAATTCATTCAAGAGTGCAACTCAACTGAATAAAATAGGTTACGCAGTAATAATCACACCAATGATAATCTATTATCTAATCACTGTATTCGGACAATTACTGTATGGAGACCTGTCAGATTACAATATACTTACCTACCTCATATTATTTATCTTCCCAATAATACCTGCTGCAATACTCGGCGGGATTATTGGTATGATCCTCTACTTCATACTTGGAGAACTGAATATAATCAATGATGCAGGTTACAGAGTTACTAGTAAAAGCAGAAAACACAGGGCCAATGGAATAATTATTGGAAAAGTAGTGTAACTTTTGTGTAATAAAAATTCAATAAAATTATGTCTTGTATTATTAAATATTATTCCAAGATAGAATTGAGGCTTATACTTAAAAGTACCTTTTCTAGTTGTAAAAAATCATCATTCAAATGTATCAAAGTATTCATCCAATGTTTTTACCTGTTCTATATTCTTGTAATCCTCGATTACAAGCTCAGTATTCTCGCCTAGAATTGATTTACGATATATCTCCCGGAGTACATTGATTGATATGAATTTATTGTCATAATAACAGTACCAATAATCCCAGCCATTATTATTTTTTATATTAAGTAAATATGCGGATAATGAATGTATAGACCCGGAGATATTCCCCGAGATAACACTTGCATCTGCTTTGACAATTGCAGATTTACTCTTATCTCTGGAATAGATTGTATCGCCAATATTGATCATCTTAGCATCTATTAACTGAGAGAATTTCACCCGGGTGGCATTTTTCCGGTTAAAAGTGGTGTATACATTCTCAGGTATATTCTTATCAACCACTATACTATTAATACGCTCATTTGCAACAGAGATATATTTTTGATCTCTCTCTATTCCAAGCCAGTTTCTCTTCAGTTTTTTTGCGACTGCACCAGTTGTGCCAGATCCGAAGAATGGATCAAGTACGACATCACCAATATTTGAGGAGGATAATATCACACGATTGAGTAATGCCTCAGGTTTCTGTGTGGGATGTGCCTTTACTCCATCTATCTTCACTCGTTCACTACCCTGGCATATTGGTATGAGCCAATCACTTCTCATCTGTTTATTATCATTGAATCGTTTCATTGTCTGATAATGAAAGGTGAATTTTGATTTTTTTGATTTAGATGCCCAGATAATAGTTTCATGGGCATTGTTGAATCTAGTACCTTTGAAATTGGGTGTGGGATTGACCTTTATCCAGACAATATCATTTAGTATCCAGAAATCCATATCCTGCATGATATTTCCGATTCTGAAAATATTGTGATAGGTACCTATTACCCAGATAGATCCAGTATCTTTCAGTATTCTTCTGCATTCTCTTAGCCATGCAATACTGAATTTATCATATTCTTTCATAGTATCAAATTTATCCCATTCATCCTCCACTCCTTCAAATTTATTCTCATTTGGTCGAATGAGTTCATTCTCAAGCTGTAAATTGTATGGTGGATCTGCAAATATCAAATCAATTGAATTATCGGGTAATTCTCTGAGTTTATCTATAGAATCACCTTGGATAATTCTGTTGATAATCATGAACTAGCTATAAATTAGCATAATAAATATTTTTACAAGTGTTGTGTATTTTTTTGAGAGACAATAGAATTCAGTAGAGCATCTGAAATTAATCTTAGAGATTACACCTATTATTTTCCTTTAATAAATTATTAATATATAGAATTTGAATAGGAAACATGAACTATTCACAGTTCACACAATTCTCAGAAGCCAAGAGATTGTTGAATAGCAACACGTTAACGCCACTGGTTGAAGTAATCCCCATAAGTATGGCAATTGGAAGGATACTGGCAGAAGATATTCAGTGTATCAAAGATCATCCGGCAACAGATATCTCAGCAATGGATGGATATGCCTTGCAAGCATCAATAACCTCTGATGCCACGGAGGGGAATACAGTCTCAGTTCCAGTGAGTAAGGTTATTCATACTGATAATTACAACAGAATAGTTATTGAGGATAATTCCTGTGCCAGAATAGATACAGGAGCAATAATTCCTGCAAATGTGGATGCAGTGGTTATGGTTGAGAATGTACAGATAGGAACTGATCAGATAACAATACAAAAGCCAGTGACATCGGGTACCAATATAATCAAAAAAAGTTCAAATATAGCTATAAATGAAAAAATATATGTTGCGGGTCAGCAATTATTTGCACAGGATATTGCATTTCTATTCTCTCAGCAGATCACTGATGTGAGAGTATATCAACAATTCAGTATTGGACTACTAATCACAGGTAATGAATTGACAAGAGACCCTGTTGCAGAGCCAGATAAGACTATTGAGACCACAAGCATTATAGTTAAACACATGTTGGCAGAGGTATCATCCAAGATCATTGATTTTGGGATAATAAAGGATGAGTATGAATTACTGAGAGAAAGAGTGAATGAGATCATAGAAGAGGTTGATATTCTGATAATCACAGGGGGTACATCAAGAGGTACGCATGACTACACAGCAGATGTACTTGGTGAGATTGAAGGATCTGAAATGATATTCCATTTTGTATCTATTAAGCCGGGTAAGCCATTTGGTGCCTGGAGAATTGCCACTGATAAAATTATATTCCTGCTTCCCGGACCACCAGTTGCGGCTTTTGTCACATATGAATTTCTGATAAAAGATTTCATCAATCATAGCTACAATTTTCTGCCAAAGTATCTGAAAAATCAGATAGTTGAGGTGAAGATGATAGATGAGGTAAAATCAAGAAAGTACAGGAAAGATTTCATCAGAGTAAGTGTATTGATTGAGGATGGAAAACTAGTTGCCAGATTGATCAAATCACAGAGTTCCAGCAATCTATCCTCATTAACACTTGGAAATGGAATTATAGAGATTGGGGAAGATATGCTTCTTATTGAGAGGGGTAGTAAACAACTGGTAAGACTGATAAAACATGTGTATTGATTTATATATTTTATTTGATATTTTCGGGAATATCAGTTAATTTCTCGGTGATATAACGTATGGTATCTTTCTCATCTGCATTATCATACTGCGTATCATCTTTCTTTCCCAGTAGCACAACGACCCTGTTGATGTCTTTCTCATGATCAAAGTGTTGATCATTTTGTCGGGCACCTATATTGATAAATGTCTCAAGTACATCTCTGACGACCTCCAGGGCATCAGTTACGGATATATGCAATCGATGTGCCTCTTTGATTATTGTATTACCGATAATATCTCTGTAAGTGTGTATATTTGGGATCTTATCAAGATGTTCGAATTCAGTATCGCAGGTATCACATTTCACCATATTTTATAGTGATAATATTATCTTATTAGTATTCACATAGTAGAAATTCAAAAGGTAGAAATTGTTGAATAAAATAATATAGCAATTTCTCGATATTAGTAGATTTTTTAAAATACTGTTTATGATAGATACTATGGAATTTGAAAAGGTTAAATTCAATCCAGAAGATGATGATAACTGGGTTATTTTATTGGATTTTAACAGGTCGCTACACAGATATCTGTATCCAAATGAGGCACGTATCTCAGATGAGGCAAATAAGCAGGAAATAATCAGGCAATTCAGTCGGGGAGATATCAAATTTGATATTTATCTGGTATTTGAGAGGGCAAAAAGAGATAAGATGATTGCGCTGTTCATGGTTGGCTTCTTCTATGATGGCCCGGATATGATGAACAAAGAGGTGGGCATAACAGACATCATAGTATTACCGGAGTACAGGCGGAAAGGAATTGCAAAGATGTTATTCAAGGATTTACATGATATAATGAAGGAGCATGGTATTGTGGATATTATCTGTAATTCACAGGAGGAGGAGGGTAAATTGATGATTGAGAAGATGAATGGGAAAGTACTGGAGAGTAATATTGAGAACAGAGTATATTTGAAAGATATTGACTGGAATTTGATGAATGAATGGGTGACAGATGGAATATCTAATAATAAAGATGTTAATCTGAAAGTATTCTCAAAGATACCAGATGAGTATATGAACTGGTATATTGCCATGCAGAATGAGATGCTTGATTATTTCCCCAAGGATAATCTCAGTTTGAATGAGGCGATGATCACCAGTGAGATGATCCGTGGTAAAGAGGAACAGCTATCCTTCTCGGGAAAGACCAAGATCACAGCTATTCTGTACACAGATAAGATACTTGCCCAGACAGAGATGATTTTTGCACAGAATAATCTTGACAGGATATACCAGGGATTGAGTTATACACTTCCACGATATGTGAACAAAGGGCTGGGCAAGTGGATGAAAGCATATATGCTGAGATTTGTGAAGGATAATTATGAGACGGTAGAATTTATCAATAGCAATCTCATCTCAGATGATGCTGCATTGTCATCAATTAATGAACGTATTGGATTTCAGAGAGCTAAACGATACTATACACTGGAAATATCAACTGAGCAGCTTGGAATATATCTACATGAATTTTTCCATGTATTGGTATAATTTTTGAACTAATGCAATAAATCTCGAAATTAGTCAGATAGTTTTAAGAATTGAAGTAGTAATTGAGTGATATGAGTAAATTATTTATTTTAATTTTTCTGCTGATATTACTTATTCCAGTAGATGGAAAAGTGATCTCAGTATCAGTTCAGTTTGATTTTGATATTGATGTCGGTAATGAGGGATTTTCACCGAATTTTGCAATGTACTCAGATGATTTGATTGTAAGCGGCGGAGACTACACCACAAGTACATATTTCTATGATCATAATGGTACACTGGTTGATAAGCTACTTGATGTTGCACCATATATCAATACACCAATTGATGCGGAAACTGTTTCTGAGATGGGATTGTATGTTACAAGGGATTTTGGTGGAATGATTGTGATTTGGGAGGTGAATAACACCATAAATTTAAGTGATAAATACACTAATTTAAGAAATTACGCGATTGACGTGCAGGGACAGTTCACATTTGATGTGACAGAGAATGGAATTCTTGCATATGCAGCGGGTAATGGCAATATATATGTGTATGATCTAGTAACAGAGAGTTTTTTGATGAATTACACAGCAGTGGGATATGATTATCAGAGTATAGCGATATCAGATGATGGGGAGCAATTATCCTACACCAGGCCGTATTATCCCAGTACACAGGAATATATTGACAAGCCAAAGAATATCACAATTGTGGAGGTGAGTAGTGGGGAGCATCTGTTCACGGGCAATGTCACATCATTTACAAAATTGGAATATTTGAGGACAGATGAGTTGATGTTGATTTCAGAGGATGCAGGTATCAGCATAATGAATACAACAGATTTTGCGAGTAGAGTTATTTCCACAGAAACAGGATTTCTCACTGCGGAACTGCATCCAAAGTATGATCTGGTATTTCTTGGTGGAATTGGATGTACCACATCTGTGTATAACAATAGGGATGGCAGCATTCTGGAATTACTTGACAGGGGCTCATGTTCGGGATACATGGTTGATTTCTCACTTGATGGTAGTAAATTACTGATCACAAGTTATTCAAATACAGACTATACTAACCTGGTGGAGGTATATGATCTGGCAATAGAGTTAGATAAAATTGAGGCAACACCAAGCTCTAGTTCGACAGATCTGGGTGAGAAAACTGATAGTAATACACTTGCATTTGGTATCATTCCGATGCTGATAATACCGTTAATCAGTGAAATTAAGCGATTTAAGAAGAATAATCAGAGATAACACATCAGTACGTAGTAATTAATCAGTATGTATAATCATCAAAAATTTAAACTAGTATCTCAATTTATACAATTTTTATTAAATATGCAGTAGTTAGATGGATTTTTACAATTTCAGAGATTAAAAGTGGAAAATAAGATATATACATGTCAAAAGCGGTTTACTATTGTGAGATATGGGGAAATCCAGTTTTCTCACTATATATAGCCCTATTATGCAAATAATTAAAGTATATCATATCATAAAATAATGTACAATAATGTTTGTTCAGCAAAACAAGAGAAAAAAAAATGATACATATTATTTAAAAAAAAGCTATATTTTTTTGTGCATTAATACGATATTTTGTTTTTTCATGATAATTGTGATTTACTAAATTATAAAATTGATTAATTTATCTTATAATTTTGTTTATATATTTTTGGGTAAAGGAGAATGTAATATTCGGTGATCCAAAAAATAATACTGGTGAACCACAGTGAGAATTACTATACTTTTAGCAATTAATTTTTTAAACTATTAGAGCTTAATTAGGCTGAAATTATATTTTAACAGTGTTATTTTGAGCACCAATTCCTTACTATAAATTTTAAAGAAATAAATGTGATCTAAAAAAGATACAAATTTCACAGGTTCGAAATCAAAGACAATAACTATTAAATACCAAATCTAATTTATAAATATGTTGACAATCCTAAGTGTAAATTTTATAAAAAGGAATCTAATAATATTAGAATTAATACTACTATTTGTTTCTATTTCGAACCCAGTGATTGCTCAAACCGCAGATGCAAAGCTATACCCGTATGATCTGGCAAATTTCAATCCAGATGCAAAGATCAGTGAGGATGAGTATGCTACAACCCTTGTATTACCAAGCAGTGCTGATAATAAGCCTATGGTTGAATTATCATGGGGACATAACAATACCCATCTTGCAGTTGGCATTACTGGAAAGCTCACTGGTTGGATTGGTTTTGGCCAGAATACCGAGGGCTCTGGAATGCTAGGAGCTAATATGATCATATCATCTGTTACCGGCGATAATTTAACTATTGCAGATTACTATGCAGTGGGAAATACAGAGCCACTAAAAGATGGAAATCAATCATCTACTTTACAAGCAAACAGTGCAGGTAAGGATGATGGAACAACAACCACTGTGGAATTTATCATACCAATGACATCAAATGATGTTGATGGACAGGATAAATCCTGGGAGGTTGGAGGAGTATACAGTTTCTTTGTATCTATACATGCAACAAGTGATACACTGCAATACCACACATCAAGAACAAATGTTCTCAGTGTGGAGGTGACTGATGATGACTTACCTGCTGAGAGATATATCACTCTTGGTCAGGCAAGTTATGAAACCAACCCTGTTGGTGCAGTTGCCATATCATTAACGCTATTCGTCGTTATAGCGATTTTTATCAAACAGAATCGCAACGTAAATACATTATAAGGAGTTATGAAAAAATGAAAAATTGGATAAAGGAATTATCAGATCCAAAATCTCGCCAGTGGGAAGAATTCTACCGAAATCGTTGGCAACATGACAAACGTGTACGGAGCACACATGGTGTGAACTGTACTGGAGGTTGCTCATGGGAAGTATTTGTCAAGGATGGAATCGTCACCTGGGAGATGCAGGCCATTGATTACCCGAGATTAGAGGATTCACTACCACCATACGAACCAAGAGGATGCCAAAGAGGTATCTCCGCATCATGGTATATCTACTCACCAATCAGAGTGAAATACCCATATATTCGTCTATCTCTGCTAAAAGCATGGTATCATGCAAGAAGCAAGATTGCAGATCCTGTGAAAGCATGGGAGAGTATAGTCACAGATAAGAAGCTGAGGAAAAAATATCAGACCGCACGTGGTAAGGGTGGATTTTCCAGAATTAACTGGGATGATGTACTCGAGATAATAGCAGCCTCCAGCCTGTATACTGCAAAAACATATGGTACTGACAGAGTGGTTGGATTCTCACCAATACCGGCAATGTCATATCTATCATATGGTGCAGGATCAAGGTTCTTACAACTGTTTGGAGGAATAAACCTGTCATTCTATGATTGGTACTGTGATCTGCCAAATGCATTCCCAGAAGTATGGGGAGAGCAGACAGATGTATGTGAGAGTGCAGACTGGTACAATGCCAAGTATATTGTCAGCATGGGATCCAATCTCAACATGACACGTACTCCAGATGTGCATTTCGTGGCAGAGGCAAAACAGAATGGAACGAAATTTGTGGTATTCGCACCAGATTTCAGCCAGGCAGCCAAATTCTCAGATTGGTGGATCCCAATCAAAGCAGGACAGGATGCAGCTCTATGGATGGGTGTATCACATGTGATACTGAAAGAGTATTATGTGGATAAGAAAGTACCATATTTCATTGACTATCAGAAACAGAACACAGATAATCCCTTCCTTGTGGAACTGGAACAGTTTGAGAATGGATTCAAAGCAGGTAAATTCCTCAGAGCAAATAGAATTGCCAAGTACAAGGATACTGAGAATGGCGATTGGAAGATGGTGATGTATGATACACTCAGCAATCAGATAAAAATGCCAAAAGGAACTATTGGACATCGCTATGGAGAGGAAGGCAAGGGTAAATGGAACCTGACACTGGAGGATTCAACTGATGATTCAAAAATAGATCCCGCACTCACTCTGCTTGATGTCAAGGATAAAGAGGTAAGCGTGGCATTCTATGCATTCAGAGAGGAAAAATACTTCTGGAGAGGAATACCCGTCAAGGAAGTGGAAACTGTCGATGGCAAGAAAATACTTGTAACCACTGTATTCGACCTTCAGATGGGACACTTCGCAGTAGCAAGAAAAGGCCTATCCGGTGAATATGCAAAGAATTACGATGATGTCATCCCATACACGCCTGCATGGCAGGAGGCATACACCAGCGTTGGTAGAGATACCATGATCAGGTTCGCAAGAGAATTCACAGGCATCGCAGAGAGAACCGAGGGTAAATCCATGGTCATCATCGGTGCAGGTATCAACCACTGGTACTACAATAACCTTGCATACAGAGGGCCAATCAATGCACTCATGCTTGCAGGATGTGTAGGAAAGAATGGTGGTGGTATGAACCACTATGTGGGACAGGAAAAACTCACACTCACCGCACCATGGTCCACAGTTGCACTTGCAAAAGATTGGCAACTACCCCCAAGAGTACAACAAGCACCAATATGGCACTATATGCACACCGATCAGTGGAGATACGAGGGTGACTTCACCGATTATGCAGCAGTACCACCAGATGCAAAATATGCCAAGGGACACACAGCAGACCACATCGCCAAATCTGTAAGAATGGGAAATATGCCATTCTACCCACAGTTCACCAGGAACAATCTAGAAGTGGTAAAAGAGGCAAGAGAAGCAGGGAAGAAATCAGAACAGGAAATCATCGATTACACCATCAACAAGATAAAAGAGGGTGAACTGACCCTATCAGTAGAGGATATTGATCACGAGGGATCATTCCCAAGAGTATGGTTCATCTGGCGAGGTAATGCACTGATGAGCTCATCCAAAGGACATGAATTCTTCCTCAGACACTACCTGGGCACCCATGATAATGCCATCAAGAATGAGAAGGCAGAGGGCAAGACAAATGATGTGAAATACCACAAAGAGGCACCAAAAGGAAAGATGGATCTGGTAGTTGATATCAACTTCCGTATGGATACATCCGCACTTTACTCTGATATTGTACTGCCAACTGCAATGTGGTATGAGAAGAATGATCTCAACTCCACAGATCTGCATTCATATGTACACCCACTGAGTGAGGCAGTCAAGCCATCATGGGAAGCAAAATCCGACTGGGATATATTCAAGAATATAGCAAAAGCAATCAGCGATATGGCACCAAGCGTATTCCCCGAACCGGTAACAGATATTGTGAGTTCACCACTAGGCCATGACAGCGTGGATGAGATATCTCAGACATCTATCAAAGATTGGAAAGCTGGAGAATGTGATATCATTCCGGGTAAAACAACCAGCAAATACAAACTTGTAGAACGTGATTTCTCACTACTACACAAGAAATTCATCTCTCTGGGACCACTTGCAAGAAAGAACGGACTGGGTGCACATGGATCCAAAGTAGATATCCAACCTGAATATGATGAACTTGTTCAAAAACCACTCAATCTATCCCCTGATGTACGTCAGATGAGATCAATCGAATGGGGCGGCAACAGATACCCATCTCTTGAAGATGCACTTGATGCAGCAAATACAATACTGCACCTTGCACCCGAGACCAATGGAGAACTGGCATACCGTGCATACAAACAAAAAGAAGTACGAGTGGGACTACCACTGGCAGAAGAACTGGCAGGAGGTACCAGATCAGCAAGATCCACCTTCGGAGACCTTCAGGCACAACCCAGAAGAACACTCACCAGCCCAATGTGGTCCGGTAACTCCAACAAAGGACGTGCATACACTGCATACTCCATAAATGTGGAGAACAAAATCCCATGGAGAACACTTACCGGTAGACAATCATACTACCTTGACCACGACCTGTATCTAGACTTCGGAGAAGCTCTGGCAACATACAAATCAAAACTAGATGCACAAAAAGGAGGTGATATCACAAAAAGCCAGGAAGAAGATAAATCAATATCCCTCAACTACCTGACACCACACGGAAAATGGCATATCCACTCAACCTACGGAGATACCCATCGTATGCTGACCCTATCAAGAGGTATGGAACCATGCTGGCTGAATGTGAAAGATGCAGAGAGAATCGGCGTAAAAGATAACGACTGGGTAGAAGTATTCAACGATAATGGTGTGTACTGTACCAGAGCTGCCGTCAGCGCAAGAATTCAAGAAGGTACATGTATCGTATACCACAGCCCCGAAAGAACAATATCACAACCAAAATCACAACTACGAGGAAATAGAAGAGGCGGAGGACACAACTCAGTAACAAGAGTAAAACTAAACCCACTACTACTCGCAGGAGGATACGGCCAATTCAGCTACGGATTCAACTACTGGGGACCAGTAGCCGTCAACAGAGACACATACGTTGTGGTCAAAAAACTAAAGGAGCTTGTATGGTGATGAATATGATGAATACGGTGATGAATATTATGAAGAATATGAAAAAATCAGAAAATAAAATAAAGGAGATGCAATTATGAACATTAGAGCCCAAGTTAGTATGGTATTTCATCTGGATAAATGTATTGGCTGCCATACGTGCAGTATTGCATGCAAGAACATTTGGACAGACCGCAAGGGTATGGAGTATGCCTGGTGGAATAATGTTGAGACTAAGCCTGGAGCGGGTTATCCTAAGTTTTGGGAGGATCAGGATAAGTATAAAGGTGGTTGGAAGCTTAAGGGAAATAAGTTATCTTTGAGGGCAACTTCGAAGTTGAAGACTTTGACTTTGTCTATTTTTGGCAATCCTGATTTGCCAACAATTGATGATTATTATGAGCCCTGGACATATCGTTATGAGGATCTGTTCAATGCTCCGGAGGGAGATGATCAGCCTACTGCAAGGCCTATTTCTATGATTACGGGTCAGCCGATGGATATTAATTATGGACCTAATTGGGATGATGATCTTGGTGGTTCTGAGGAGTA
>JAJRQD010000327.1 GCA_024280435.1 archaeon
CTATCCCTCATCTTTGTCTGAGGTCCTGTTGGAATATCAAACACTAAATTATCCACTCCCATAGCAACTTTTGTGGATACAATTGATGCCAACATCTGATCTGGTGGATCTATACCTAACTCTCTCTTGATATTAATAACAATATCATCTAGTGGGCTAAGATTTAGTGGTGCATTCCATACAATCATTCCCCTAGCCTTGGGTGCCAGTTCTGAAATCTCCTCAGGTGTGAATTTCACATTGGCAAGTACCTCCATGGTATCAGCAGTACCAGATGGAGAGGTTATTGCTCTTGAGGATGTTTTGGGGATCAGTAATCCAGCTGCTGCAACAATACCCACAATAACAGGAGAAACTTTGTTTCCAGGTACTCCACCAATACTGTGTTTTTCAAACACAGGTTCTTTGAAATCAAACTGTGTTCCAGCCTCTGCCATGGCGTTAGTCATAGTCACCAATTCATCATTATTATATCCCTGGAATTGTGAGACCAGTGCAAATGTTGATACCTCTACCTTTGTAAGATTCCTCTTTGATATATCATTGACTATATTGATTGTCTCATTGATACTCCAAGGCTTTCCCTCTATTTTTCTCTTTATCATATCATAGCTCTGAGGTGGTTTTCTGGCAAGAATAGTTATTTTATCATTCTCAACCACTTCCAACCATTTAGCATCACTTGGAGATATTGCAATAATATCATCTGGTATGATCTCCTGTACCACAATAGGACTACTGACCATATCCTGAGTATTAGATTTCAGTGTTACCAAAGAATCATGCCTTAATTTCAAACGTGAGGCAGTCTCTCTGGAAATCATCATAACTGGATCTACTGAACGAATATCTAGAATTTTTACGGGAAGTTTAATCATCTTTAATGCTTATTAAGTAAACAAGGGTTTTTTATAAGCTATTTCATATTCATCTAATTATCTGTTAATAATAACTTTGTTTAAAATAATGTAGCAATTAAATTTGATGAATAGACATTAAATGGTAAAATTAGCAGAATAAAAAAAATGCAAACTTGCAAAGTAAATAAGAATTTATAAAAGATAGATTGTAATATACAATAATGACTAGTAAAATTTATAGAATAACCGGCGAATTTGTGAAACCACAGCTGAAAAGCAGAATTCCATTAATGATGGAAGTACGTGCAATGAAACCAGAAGATGCACTTGAGAGAGTATACTCTGAGATTGGTTCAAGACACAAGGTAAAAAGAAGAGAGATACTTATACCCAAAAAGGGTGGTATCGTTGAGATCACAGCACAGGATGCAGTAAATAGAATTTTTGCAGATATGGATGAGAATGACTTCATCATTCACAAGGATTGAATAATTGATGAGCCAACAAGCCCCCACTCCTGAACAAGTATACCAGCAATATCAATCAGTTGTTGAACAACTAAAAATTCTAGAGGGGCAGTTGGATAATTTAACTTCCGTTATCAATGAATTAGATGTAAGTATAGCAACAATCAATGGGATCAAGGATAATAAGGCAGATGAGGAGATAATCATCCCAATTGGTGGAATGATTATGATCAAGGCAAATCTCACAGGTATCAAGGAAATACTTGTCAATGTTGGTTCTGGAGTTGTGGTACCACTTGAGATCACTCAGGCAGTTACACAGGTAACTGATAGAAAAACCGAGATGATTGAATACAGAAACAGATTATTAAGCGATCAGAAAAAATTAAGTGAAATCGCACAGAACCTTGCAAATCATCTAAATCAATTATCTGGAAAAAAATAAGGTAGAAAAATAATGTTTGGAAAATTAAAAAAAGGACTTCAAAGTGTTCTTAAAAAAATTAAGATAAAAGAGCTCTCTGATAAGGATTTGGATCCGATTATCCAGAATTTTATTGATGAGATGATCAGAAATGAAGTTGCATTTGAAACTGCCAATGCTATTGGTGAGGCACTGAAAGAAGAATTGCTTAATATAGAGCATGAAAGGTTCAAAAGTGCAAAACCAATGATTACAGAGGCATTGACAAAGGCAATATACAGAATACTACAGGTACCACCTGAGAACGAGATTGATATACTGAAAAAAATTGAGGAGGCCAAATCTAGATCTGAAGTGTATGTTATACTTATGCTTGGAATCAATGGTACTGGTAAAACAACAACCATTGCCAAGTTAACCCATCTTATCACAGCTAATAATTACTCAGTAGTATTGGCTGCTGCGGATACATACAGAGCAGGTGCAATCACCCAACTAAGTAATCATGCAAAGAAATTGGGAGTTAAAGTAATTGCACAAGATTATAATGCTGATCCAACAGCAGTAGCAATTGATGCCATCTATCATGCAGAGGCAAAAGGTGTGAATGTGGTAATTATTGATACAGCAGGTAGAATGCAGAACAATGTTAATCTTGTAAGAGAATTGGATAAGATAATTAGAAATACAGAACCCGATCTTAAAATATTCGTGGGGGATGCCCTTGCTGGAAATGATGTGGTAAGACAGGCATCGCAGTTCAATGAAGATATTGGTATAGATGGCATTATCATGACTAAAATCGATTCAGATGCCAAAGGAGGAGGAGTACTTTCTGTTGCACACGCAATTTCCAAACCAATATTATTCCTTGGTGTAGGTCAAGGATATTCAGACTTGAAGAAATTTGAAGCCGATTTTATTGTTAAACAGATTTTATCTTAAAATCATATTTTTAATCATTAATTTATTTATCTGAAATATGAGAATTTCTAACAATGTAATTATAATTGTGTCAAGAAAAGATATCGCAGGAATGAATATGAGGGAAAGATTATTTGAACTGGCTAATTTTATGGAAACTCCAATAGAAGTACCAGAAAGCTGGCCCATAGGACAATATGAATTACATATCTCAGATAATGCCAGTATAATAACTATTGAGGAAGATCAGATACAATCAGATTATTTATCAGATAATATAGATGCAAAATTAGTAATATTTGCCAGTAAACACTCTGCAAAAAGTGGTAAAAAAGCATTGTTAGTGCATACAACCGGTATTTTTGGAGAGAGCAGTATCTATGGAGGAAATACAAATGAACTTGCAATTGCACCATCAAAAATACTACAAATGGCATATGATCAGATAAAAGAATTACAGCTTGAATACAAATTGGATGAGTACTGGACCGGTATTGAGGTAACACATCATGGCCCCACAAATTACAATATACCTCTGATATATATGGAGACTGGTGGAACTGAAGAGGAATGGAGAGATAAGAAAGCATGTGGATTGATTGCAGATGCAATTCACTACATCATCAACAATGTGGATATAGGTTTTGAGAATTATAATAAAACTACTTTTATAGGAATTGGTGGAACACATTATGCAGCCAGATTTGCCAAATTACTGGATAAGGGAGAATATTTAATGGGACATATATTACCAAAATATGCACATGACGGTGTAGAGGATACAATTATTGATGAGATGTATAATAAAACACTTGGTGCAGAAAAAATATTTCTTATTGACAAGAAAGGGGCCAAGAGTGACCATCGTAAAAGGTTCATTGCTAGAATCGAGGAATTGGGTTATAAATGGCAGATTGCCTAGTTTATAAAAATTATTCAAAATAATTCTAGCAATTCAGTAGAGATTAATAATTAATAATCAGGAATGCAATTGTGGACTATAAGATAAGATTATTCAAAGAAGATGACTATGAGAATGTCATTCAGTTATGGAAAGATGCAGGTCTGATACTCTCATTATCAGATGAGAAGAATGAGCTAATGAAATTCTTCAAACACAACCCTGATTCTTTCTTTCTATTGATAATTGATGATAAGATAAGGGGAGCAGTGATTGCTGCATGGGATGGGAGAAGAGGATATATTAACCATCTTGCAATACATCCAGATATTCAGAGAAAGGGTTTTGGTAAAATATTGATGAAAAAATCAATAGAATTCTATAATTCAGTGGGAGCAGTGAAAGTACATCTTTTAGTTGAGAAAAGTAATATGGAAGTGGTGGAATACTACAAAAAGCAAGATTGGTATGTCAGAGATGATCTAGTGATGATGACAAAAACATTAAGAGATAAATAATGTACAAAGAGATTTGTTCAGTTTAGAAAAACAATTTTAACCAGATAACAAAATACGAATAATGAGCTATCAAGTAAGTATTCCAGAAATAGTGAAATCAATTCTCCAGAAATTACTTGATAATGGATACGAGGCTTACATTGTTGGAGGAAGTGTCAGAGACCAGATAATAGGTAGAATTGTACATGATTATGATATAACCACCTCTGCATTGCCTAATCAGATAAAGGCAGTATTTAAAAAATATAAAGTTATGAGTTTTGGTGAGAAGCATGGTACAATCTCATTATACATAAAAAAACAGATGTATGAGATTACCACTTTCAGAACTGAAGGTAAGTATACTGATGGTAGAAGACCTGATGAGGTATTTTTCGTCAATGATCTTAGGTCAGATCTTGCAAGGCGAGACTTCACTATCAATGCCATGGCAGCAGATATCAATGGAATGATAATTGATCCTTTCAATGGAAAAAAAGACATACAGAATAAACTTATACGAGCAGTTCGCGATCCGAATGAGAGATTTACAGAGGATTCCCTCAGAATATTAAGAGCATTCAGATTCGCATTAAGGTACGGATTTGAGATTGAGAAAAATACATCTAATGCAATTATATCACAGAATTATCTTATAGATGAGCATGAAATATCAGCAGAGAGAATTGCAACTGAGATGAAGGAGATAATTATATATGGAGCTACTGCAATACGATTATTGGAAAAATATGGTACTTTACAGCTCCTATTCCCCAATATAACTCAATATGAGTATTCAAATACAATAGACTATTTGGATAGAATAAAATCTCCAAATATGGAATTAAACTATGCAATCCTATTCCATAAAACATTGATGAGAGATAAATCAGTATTCAAAAAATATCTATCAAATTTAACAGGATATGGGAATTACGCCAAACAGTATATTGAACTGATAAGTAGTAAGATTATCCCCCTTGATATTATTAAGAACACAGGAAAGATCAGATTAATTATCTGGTTGGAAAAAACTCTCAATAAGATATACAAGAAAAATAGTTTCAACATGCAAAAATATATTGATGATATTGTACAGATAGCTTCAATTATCCATAAAATACACATTTCAGATAAATTCACCGATGAATTACACCAGAGTTTCAATCTATTCACGAGTAAATTAGTTGTGGATGGAGATGATGCTAAAAAACTCGGTTTCAGAGGAAAGAATATATCACACATTATTAGAATTTGGAGATTGCTTTTCTATCAGAACAAACTTCTCCAAAAAGAAGATTACTACAAAATAATTGAGGATTCAATAAATAATAGAGATATTGATTCAATAAAAAATAAATTGACAATTATAGAAATGGATAATGAAGATAAAAAAGTAGTTTATAGTGAATTAGATAGATGTGTCATTGCATTCTCGTAAAAACTATAGTTCACCACAGTCTTTGATAACTACTTTTGCACTTGTTTTTCCAGATTGTGAACCAACTTTCTCAATTGCCTTGACTACATCCATACCCTCAACAACTGATCCAAAAACCACATGTTTTCCATCCAGCCAAGCAGTTTCTACTGTACACAGGAAAAATTGTGAGCCATTGGTGTTGGGGCCTGCATTTGCCATGGATAGAATACCAGGACCGGTATGTTTTAGTTTGAAATTCTCATCATCAAATTTATTACCATAGATGGATTTACCACCAGAACCATTGTGATTGGTAAAATCTCCACCCTGACACATAAATCCAGGAATAACACGATGGAATGATGATCCTTTGAAACCATAGCCTTTCTCACCGGTACATAGAGCACGGAAGTTCTCACTAGTCTTTGGTACCACATCTGCACGCAGTTCCATTACAATTCGACCAGCATCTTGCTCGCCGATGGTCATATCAAAAAATACTTTTGGATTTGCCATATGAATATATGAGAATTGTAATATGAAAAACTTATTTATTGAGTAATCGATATTTAAACAGAAATATCTAGTTCATCTTAGGAAGTTTGGGCAAAGTGATTTTTATTTTACTTCTTGATCTATTCTCAAGCTCTTCAATAACAGTAATCAACTCATGTATAGAGTTTATATCTGATAGATTTTCATTGAATTTCAGTATTTTTGGATGGAAATACAGATATGCTTTTTTCATTCTCACATATATAGCCCCCGTGATATTTCCATTGAATGTATTGTATATCTGATTATTAGATTGATGGTAATCCATCAGTGTATCAAGGTCTTCTTCAGATATGGACAATGATATTTCTGAATATATTCTTGATAAGAATGAATGTTTCAACCAGCTGAGTTGTGACTTGTATGTCTCAAATAGCTGTATATTGTCTGCATTAACCCATTGTTCAGATGACAGCCCAAAATCAACTATTGCAATTTTCAAATCCTCAAAGATATGTTTCGCAGATAGATCAATATCAGATGAACTCTGTACCAATTCTCCTCTTCTGAAACTTCCAATAATGAATTCATAGAGCCCTTCGTTAAAATTATTGATCTCATCAATCATTTTCTTGGAATTCATTGTTTTAATTTTCAATTTAATTGGTTTTTTTATTATTTCAGAGACTGTATCTCTTCTGCTACCCATATTCAATTCATAATTCTGCACTTCATTGATGATATCACTCAATTTTGATTCATCCATTTTATCAAGTATAAATCTGTTAATAATACAACTTATTGGCATTTTACTCTCAAGAATTTTCATAATTTTCACATCAGATAAATCAACATATCTTATTTTTGAAGAGGTTAACAGCCCCATTTTAGAGTTGATTTTATTATAGTTCTCAAATAATTTAGTAAGATCAAATGTGCTTATTAGATCACCAATCCAACCAGGGATATCCTTTTCTTTATGAGCAAATAAAAATTCAAGATCATCTAATTTATGCAGTTCTATTGAAATCATACCTTCATAGAGATCTTTGAACTCATAATCTGGTTTGATCGTCAGTACAAATCTCATATTTTTTGATTTCAGATGAAAATTGAAAGTATCCACATTATAGTTAAAAATTCTGAGCACTCCCTGTGAAATCAGTTGGGCCACATTATTGAAGGAATCAAGTACTGAGATGTACTCATCAGGCAATTCATTCTCATCCAATGAAGTTAACAATAATCTGTATGAACCAGGGCCATATGTAAACTTGAATAATCCCAGTGGTATTTTGTAGTAGTAATCACTTGCATTATCTAGCATCCTATGCATTGATTTACGACCAATTATATCACGAATACCCTCACTTAACCTTCCCTCAAATTGATTTGTAACACCCAACCTTGCGATATCTCTCTCATACTCACGAATATATACTCTCAATTCCTTATCAAGACGTATTTTACTGATTTGACTGTTTATCTTATCAATCGTGGTATTTGAGATAATCAAATACTTCAAACCATCAAATAATTCACCATTTTTCATTGCAAATCGATTATCACTACTTGTGAAAGAATAACCTAGTAATTCAATTTTAGATTGTAGCTTGGTGTATTTCTGTATACCAAGAAAATTAAGATTGTCTTTGATAGAATACTCTTTCATTATTTCTTGTATAAAATCAGGAAATGCCCGTAGGTAATTCAGATTTGTATCTATCAAAGCTTTTGATGCAGTTAGTGAACTATCAATCAAAGGAGAGAAATCATTTATACTTGCTATTTTATCATACTCTGATTTATAGTAAGATTTTGCTCTCTTTAGACTATATTCTTCTGAATTGATTTCCAAAGGAAATATATTGATATTAAGATCACACACATCATCACTACATATCAATTCATTTACCTCATCTATACAGGCTTTAGTATATTTATAAGCAATATTATCAGCATGAAATTCAACTAGAGAGAATTCATGTTTCTGTTCAATTTTATCCAATTCATGGCCCAGTATATTGTCTCCACCCAAAACTGAGCCAGCTATGAAAATAATCTCACCATCTGTATTTTTTAAGATATTGTTTTCCTTGTTGACCAGAACGAATATCGGTAGTAGATTTATCTGTTCTCTTTTTACCATAAGATTGATGATTTCATTTAATTTTTTCTTACTGATTGAAATTTGATGATAAAAATGATCTATTGCTCTTTCTCTCTCGATTGTTGAGCTACTTTTTCTTATCAGATCCACTGCAATCTCCAATTCTGAGGGATAATAATTTGCCCTGTCAACTATCTGGATAGAATAGTTTGATTCTTTTTTGTTTGGATCTGGATACAAAGAAAAAATTAGATCATTATCCATCAATTTATGATAATTTTGAAAATTAATAAGGTTAATCCACAAGGAAATCAAATATTATATTCAATAGATTTCAATATTAACAATTATCGATACTTGTTGACAAGATATACTCCACTTACAATCATAGCAAATGCTAGTATGTAGAATGATGAAAAATTGTCTCCTAGTAGAATAATTGAGAAAGTTACACCGAATACAGGTACCAAATTTACAAAAACAGATGTCCTTGATGGCCCTATGATCTCAATACCCTTATTAAAGAATATGTATGCCATGGCAGCTGCAAATACCGCAAGAAAAATCAGTGAACTCACTACTTCATTCTCCAGATTTACTATCACATCCCATTTGAAATATTCAGTATCTATCACCAGTGCACTGATAAATAGAAATAGCCAACCATAGCTAGTTACAATTGCTGAGAATGTTAAAGGTTTTATTTTCTTCAATAGTGGTTTTGCAAGTACTGTAAAGCTTGCCCATGTCATTGCAGCCATTAGAATAATAAAATCTCCCAGTAATCTATTCTCAACATCAGTATTTGGTGATTGTATCACAATAAGAATTACACCAGATATTGCAAATAATAATCCAAGCATTCTTTTTCCAGTCAGCCTCTCATCTTTGTACAGTAAGGAGGCAAAAATAGCTGTAAATATAGGGTTGCTGGCAATTATCAATGTGGCATCACTCGAGGAGGTATATTTCAAACCTGAGAAGAAAAATAGATTGTATAGTGTGATCTGTAGCAAACCAAGCAACATCAGATAAAGATGATTCTTAATAGATCTGAAATTAAAATCCTCTTTCAATCGATTTTTCTCCAATGACAATGCAGCAATTATGAAAATAGGTAGAGCAATTGTATATCTCAGTAATGCAGCGAATAAGGCAGGAAGTGCATGAACCACAATTGATCCCAAAGGCCATGCTCCACCCCAGGAGATAACTGTGAGTAATAACAAAATATACACAGTTTTATCAGATATTGATTTTCTGCTCATGTGATTTTACTTTGAATCAACAGTACTAAAGTTCTACTAAACAGGAAGTAGTCAACTACTCCTTGAGCAGATTATGAAAAAACACTCTCATTAATCAAGATCTGAGAATAGTTCATCATCTTCTTTGTTTCTACCTAAAATTCTATCTTCAGTGTTCAAATCATCTTCCAATGATTTCATCTCATCAAATAGATCCTCTTCTTTATCTTCTGTGATTAATGCTATATCAATTGATTTATCAAGGTTTTGTCTTTTCTTTCTAACAAGCGTGGTTTTTTTCGCCACCACACGCTCCTCAGATTCCATATCCTCTTTAATTGTTGTTAAATCATCAAATAGATCTGCATCAGAGTTATTTTCAGCTTTTCTTGTATTCTGTTTCTTCACTTTCTTAATCAATGGTGCTGGATCTGTGGTATTTAGAATTCTATCATCTGTTGCAAAATCTTCCTCTATTGATGGCATACCATCAAATAGCTCATCTACTGTATCTTCTTCAAAAACGGTATCTGAGATTTCTTTATCAGCTTTCTTTATCTTCTCATCAGATAATTCATCCTTGATAGAACCCAAATCTGAGAATAGATCATCGGTACTCAATATTATTATTTGATTTTAAACACAATAATAATATTATCTGCGAATTATGCTATTTTGAATAGATTTTGCAATAATTTCAAACATCTAGAAAATCAGATTTTTTTTTATCACTTGAAGATACATTCATTTTTTATTTGTCAGAAAGGAATAATATAGTCCAACCGGCCCTGCCATCATCATAGAGCCTGCTGGATGTACAAACTCGATATTGTCCACTCTATCCAATATCTTCCTGTTAGGTCCGAGAACAAATAATTTATGTGATAACAATTCATCTAGTTCCAACTCATTCAGATATTCAAAATGTGCATTTATAAATACGCCATGTCCACCAGAATTCAGCACTTTCTCATGGGTCAGCCTTCCTGATAGAAGATCTCTTATCTGAGTAATTATTTTATCCGCATCAACTCCAGATGTATGCACCTCATATATCATCATCACCTTATCATGTTCCACATATACAACAAGTGTATGGCCATTACCGAGATTGAGTATAATCTTTCTCTCAATATTCATGGATTGTAATGCATAGATTGCACCCAATATTACTGCTGGACTTGAATCCATCACAAAAAAGTTATCAGTTGATAGATGCTGGAAAATATATTCAGCAGATCCAATCACTGCTCTATGCCTTGGGAGATATTTACTTATTTTATTACCTTTGACAAGTAAATCCTCAAGCAATCCATTATTCTGGAGTTTACCATATATTTCCTCAATTCTAAAGTCACGCACACTTCTATCTATATTTTCAGGTTCTCCATGATCCTGACAGCAGATAATCACATTCTCAATATTCATAATGCTGATATTTGATAATTCAAGATTTATGAGTAATCGTTTCCAGTATATATCAGATAGTTTGTAATATGATACATCATCAGATAGTTTGTTGTAATAATCCAAATTATTAATAGTATATTTATTCAACATTTCATGAAAATCATCATCTGATATTATCTTGATATTTTTTGACCTTACTCTGTTAAGATTATATTTAAGACTTCTTGCTGCCTGTTCAGTCATGATTACTTTCCTAGTCTTTGCAATTCTGTATATTTCTTTATGCCATGGTTCACCTGCTATTGTATCACCATCAATGAGGATTAAATTAGAGTTATCAGACATCATCTTCTGTGCAAGTAACTGAGCCATACTTGGATAGACCAATTGCAATGAGTTCTCAAATCTTGTATCTTCTTGAAAAAGCATCACATCTTCGGTACCTTTACCAATATCAATTGTTAATATCAATAGATTACATTACAGTATGTATTATATGTAATTTTTCTATCAAGATTGTTATTTGTTTATATTATTTTTATAACTCCAAAAATTATTATAATTTATTATTCTTTACATCTATTAACCAGCTTACTATCCTTTCACCAAATAAACCGTAAAATAGCATTTAATACTAATACAACTACTGAAGGATGTATTTTCTGTATATTAAAATAATATACTTACTTCTTCATTAATATAAATGTTATAAAATATAATTTGAAATTATATCCTGTGATAATTACGAGAGTTCATATCAATACTTATAGTAAAAGAGCAATACCAAATAATTGTATGAGGAAGATCCTTTGGTATCACTATTATTTATTATATATTCTGGGTTTACTAGTCATATCTATCATAGTACTACAACAGAATTATGGTCTGATGTACTCAGTATACATTGTATTGCTGATCTTCCTAACAGGTACTTATAATCAACAGATATCTTTTGATAATTTAACAGTATTAAATATTCTTGCAGTATCTGGATTGCTCACTCAGTTATTTATTCTGGTGATATTTATCACATTATCACTTAGATATATATTTGTGAAGGAAGAAAGATTGAACAGAATGATCTCATTCATAACTTTCAATCTTCCAATTAAACAGATATTACTGGGGTTATTTCTATCATTCAGTATTCTTGCAACTGTTATATTCAAATTTGTGGAGGAAGTATCATGGATGGATTCTATATATTTTGTATTTGTAACAATAACAACCGTTGGATATGGAGATCTGGTGGCCACACATCCATTCACAAAGATAATCACAATAATATTGATATTCAATGGTATATCATTCATTGGTATAGCATCACAGTATGTGGTGGATAGAATAATAAAATTGCAATTAGAAACACAGCATAATGTGCCATCTGAGAGTATTAACATGCATGATCATATTATTATTGCAGGTTTTGGTATGAAGGCAAGAAAGCTGGTGGAGTTATTCATTGGAAGAGGCTACAATGTGGTTGTGGTTGAGAAAGATCTGACCAGAACCAGTGCTAATATGTTCTCAGAGGTATTAATGATAAATGGGGACATCACCAAGCCAAATATATTGAATAAGCTATCATTGGATAGGGCAGCAGGATTATTTCTACTATTATCAAATGACGATGTGACAATACAGACAGGAATTGTTGCAAGATCCATATCGCAGGAGGTTGATATCTATGCTGAGTTGACAAAGGCACCAACATATAAGATTGCCAGATATGCTGGAATTAATCATCCAATCAGTTTATATCACAACCTGATCAATGTACTTAGAGCAAATCTATTCAGAAAGGATATCACTCCAATGGAAACAGTTGATAATATGAAGACCTACGAGAGCAAACTTGGGTATCTACTGGTACCGATGGATTTTGAACGTGAACAGTTTTTTGAGGAAATATTTGAGATTGGATTTTTAAATCTCAATCTGAACGAGTTCTCCATAAATCATCATCCAAATTATTTTGAGAAATTTGATAGTATTGACAAGGAAAGGAGTAAAGCAATGCAAGCAAAGACACACAGATTAATTGCAGTGGAAAAAGAGGAATTGATATCTAAATCTAAATTATTGTACTCAGCTGAGAAAATTAGCCATCAGAGAGTGATTTTTGCAGGATATCATCCATTTATTGATGAGTTTATCAAAAGATTACACATTGGAAATGAGAATATCATAATTTTGTGGCAGAATGATAAGGAGAAGGAATTACTGGAAGGTAAGGAATATATGAATTATGAGTGGACAATTGATAATGGAATTGATCTACTTGAGAGATTGGTAAAGGATGATGATCTGATTATCTGTACTTTTGAGGATATCACCTCAAGTATGCTACTTGCAGTAACCGTTAACAATACAAAAAAGAACACTTATCTTATCCAGATAACACCTTATGAGGTGGAGATCGAGCCATTTGTACATATCGGTGCAGAACGTGTGATCACACCACAGCGAATAATTGCAGATGCATTGCTATCCTCATTCATCAAGACAAATCATCTATCACCTTCCTTTGTATTCACAGATGCACATGTCTTCGAGCATCTTGTGTTTGCAGAGGATAGATATGATGAGAGGACCGTTGAGGATCTGTTAAAATCAAATATTATTATTTTACTTATCAATAAAATTGAGGAGGGTAGGTTCAGGGAGACAGTGATGGATGATCTAATCAGAGCTAATGACAGATTAGTTATATATGTAGGAACATAAATTGTATTGGCAAAAATAATCATTGTTAGAAAACAAGAATTATACGATTAAATTTCTATAATTTCTATATTGAAATAATAATCTAAATATATTATTCTATCAGAACATTAGAAGTGAGTTTATGGATTTAAGTAAATCTCTAATTGAAAATAAAAAAATATATCTATGGTTATGACCCATATACTTCCTCTATATGTTGATAAAAACCTATCAGACATCTCATTTCTATGATGAGGACCTCAAGTCTATGATACAGATACAATCTCTACTAAGCATTGCATTAACACTGGTTTGGATCGGGTCAAAACAACTAATGAGAAATGAAGGTTTTAAATTCGCTATAGTTGGCCCTATTCTGATATTGATTGATCTGTCAACATCTATTGGTGTGATCTGGGATGAATCTAAAATATTATCCACTAACATCTCTGATAACCCACAATTTGTCACAACTGGTTATATTGAATTATTTATAATTCCGATAATCATTGTGGTATTTATTTTCAAATATATTCTTAATCTGATGGATCCTTTCAGTCTAGAGCTTACTAATCTGTATCTTGAGGTGGAAGCAGAGAATTATGATGTGAGAATAACTAATCAGGATATGCTATCAAACTCCACATTTGGACCGATGTCGATGTTTATCAATAGATTGCTTGAAAAATCAAATACATTGATATCTGATCTAAAAAATACTGTGAAAGTAATGGAGACTATCTCAGATGAATTGATACATGCAGCAGATCTCACCTTGATAGCGACAGAAGAGGTTAACTCATCATCTCAATCAATGGCAAGTGGTGCCTCAAGTCAGACGGAGAGAATACACTCTGCACTTGAAGAGATGCACAAGGTAAATACACTGGTAAGTGATATAATTGATCAGATCAAGAAAAGCACTGATAATACCTCACAGATTGCATTACAGACAAATATTCTAGCACTGAATGCAGGAATTGAAGCATCCCGTGCAGGAGATTATGGAAGAGGATTTGCAGTTGTTGCTGAGAATGTACGTAAATTATCAGATCAATCAAAAATTGCCTCTGAAAATATAAATAATATTGTTGAGACCATATCAATCTCATTACAAGATCTGTTTAATAATTTACAACAGGAAATCACAGGTATAGCAGCTGTATCAGAGGAGACTGCTGCATCTTCAGAAGAAGTGGCTGCATCATCTGAGGAGATGAGAGCAAATATTGATACTCTGCTAGCAATGGCAAATAAATTAAAACAAGTTAACTAATTATTTTGGTATTTCAAGTAAAGAGAAGCGATTTCCATACAGATCTTCAAAAATAGCCTCAGTACCCGCAACTGATTTGAATGGGGGGTATACAAAATTTACACCCTTAGAAGCTAGTTCATGGTATGTTTCCTCACAGTTATCAGTAGAGAATGTCCATAATGATCCTTTACCGATTTTATCATTCATTTCCTTTATGATCAGCTCATTCTCGCCTGCTCTTGGCTTTCTCAATAGTATCTGTATCTCTTTCTGATTTTTAGGTGAGATGGTAAGCCAGCGTTCATTAGTATTGGGAATAGGTAAATCCAGATTTTTTTCAAAACCAAGTTTTTCAATATAGAATTTCAATGCTTCATCCTGATCTTTTACAAGTACAGAGGTAATTATCAGCTTGTTAATTGCCATATATAATGTTTAATCTTTTACCTTATAAATTATCAATCAAAATTATATCAAATTGATTAAATTATTGGATTTTACTACCACCTAGTTGAAGAATATCTATTTTTCAAGCTAAAAGATTTTAATTTCAGCAAAAATAGATATTTAATGACAGATTCCTACTCAATTAAAGCCAAATGGATGATCGACAAAAATTTCAATACACTAAAAGATCAACACATCATTATTGAGGATACTAAAATAAGTTATATTGGTAATTACAATTCTTCTGAGATACCTCAGGGTTCAGAGCATATTGAGTACACTAAAGGATTAGTGGCACCACCTTTCATCAATGCACATACACATATCCCAGAAACACTAATTCGAGGATTGATTGATGATGTTAGTCTTCAAGAATGGCTTTATGAACATGTATGGAGAGTAGAACCTATGATGAAGCCTAATGATGCAAGGATAGGTAC
>JAJRQD010000328.1 GCA_024280435.1 archaeon
CTTGGTTGGACTGATTTGGATTATTTTTAGCATTTAACCATTAGTTCAGCCATATTATAAAAATTCAATTATTCTCTATTAAAATAACCTAGAAAGCGCAATTTAGTAAATTATGGGGTTTCACAATTTTTAAACACCACATTTAATATTGTTTTGATTATTGTGAAAGATTAAAGAGTATGAATTGTTGAAACCTAAGTCTCAAAATATAGTAAGTTTAGTATTCAATATTAATGAATAAAAGATAGAAATATATAAACATAATCTAAATTATTTTAAAGAAAATTCAAATTATCTTAAATTGTCTTCATCTATTAAGATTAAGTACTAATTTGATGCAATAATGGGAGAGTCTGATATTATGTAAACGTGTCAAAATTACAATTATTTGTACAAAATCTCAATTATGGTTTATGAAATTAAATTATTGTCTATTTTCATAAAAGTTTTCATGCACAAATATTATGATTTATACAACTTCTGACAGAACCTGCAACAATAACCACATTCTTAATTTCATAAAGTTGTTACTTGCTACAAGCATACTTTTAGCTTCTTCAAAATAAACAAATAACCTACATTTTTAAGGCATTAGGTAAGTGTAACTTAAGAAATTAATGTAAATCAATATGCGGTATAAATTTACCCCCTAGGAAATTATGCTGCTAAAACATCATAATTTTTCAATAATTTTATCATTTCTCTATATTAATATTAACTTATTATAATAAAATATGTAATAAATGTGGTGTGATAATCTCATCATCAAATCGGAATGCCTACCACACGATCTGTGTTTGTATTGTTATGAGGAATATTGAGGTTTCGTTGACCGTATAATCCAAATATTGCAGCCACGAATATTAGGAAGTTTGGTAGTATTAGTACAAATTGGAATAGACGGCTTCGCATGATTGGCGAATTATTTTTCCAAAAAGGTTTTGTATATTATTTGCATCTGGATTATACCCGAATTAACACAGATCACCTCATGTAGTGGACTGGATGTCTTCTGGTACCCAGTTTAAATCTACTTATATTCATGAGCTATGATATGTTTGACAAATAATAATTGTGTACAGTGATTGTCTTGTACCAAAATATAGGTTGTTGAATAAAACCATATGGGGCTTTTTTTTATGCGTGGATTTTAGGTGTGTAGTTTTTTGGATATATTCATATATTTCCAAATATCGATTGAAAAAGACATTACAGATAATTATAGCCAATAATTTTATAATAATTGTATATATTTTCAATAGAATTAAGTAAATTTAATAACATAAGTCAAATTTATTAATATTAATACAATTAATTCTGAAGGGGGATTTATTAAAATGAAAAAAAGTTATATATTCACAGTAGGATCGAACCCATTACCAATTTATATCGCATGCAGATATTTTATTACAAACGTATTAAAAAATAATGAAAATGAAACAGAATTCATCTTCATACACTCTTCCAATATTAATGAAAATAAAAATATAAATAGTCAAGAAATTGCTAAAACATTGGAAAAGTTATTATCAAAAGTAGTCAAAGATTGCAACTCAAATGTTAAATTTGATCTTTTTCCCATAGATAATCCATTCGACTTTGTTGAAGTTACTGAAAGAATAGAAAAAGACCTGATTCCAAAACAAATAAACTCAGATGTACATATCAATTTCACAGGTGGTACAAAAGTTTTGTCAAGTGTAGTTTATCATACGTTTACCAAAAAACATCCTATATTGAAATCATCATATCTTTCATCTCATGATCACAACCTATACATTTCTGATGAAATAACTCCGAAAAGATTAAATAAAATTGTTAAGATAAGTTTTGAAGATATCATAGATTTACATGGATTAATCTCGAATCAAAAACAAAATAAAAACGATAATATACCATCACTATTATCATTAAAACCCATATTAACTTATTATGAACAAATAATAAATGATAGAACTATATATGAAAAGTATTGGAAACTTTCTAATGAAATTGCTGAAACAAAGAAATACAAATTTTTGAAAAATAACGAATCTGAAATTGATGTTACTATTAATTATATTATTAACAATCTTCCTTATAAAAATGATGAAATAGAAAAAATTTCAAAACTTAATATAGATTTTTTGAAGGGTAAATGGCTTGAATATTATGTATACGATTGTATTGATGAATTGATGAAAAATAAATGTGCTGGGAAATATGAAATTAAATTAAGTTGGCATTTGATGCCAAAAGGTAAATCTACGGATTATGATTTTGAAATAGATATTATTTTATTGAATGGATATCAAATTACTGCTATTTCAATTACTACATCTTCTAGTATTAAAGCTTGTAAAGGAAAAAGTTTTGAAGTTTTTCATCGTTCTAAACAAATTGGAGGAGATTTTGCTAAATCAATTTTGATCACTATGATGCATGAAGATACTAAAGATGATAAAACAGATAATAAAACGATTAATGATTTAAAACAAAATTTAGAAGATAGTATATTTTATGAATCTAAATTTTTATTATTAGGATTTAATGATTTAAAAAAGGAAAAATTAAAAAGAAAAATTGGTGAATTTTTGAATATGGAGGACTGTGAATGAAACTTACTGGAATAATACTTGATATTAGAGGGATACAAAACTATATTTTTAACAGTAATTCTCTGAAAATAAATATAGGTGCATCATATATTGTAGAGAGGGTATTTAATGAGCTTATAAAAGAAACTGTAAAAAAGATGAAACTTAATATAAATTTTTGTGTTTACAAAAATACAGTTGATTTAGAGATACAAAATAATACAGAGATTGAAGTCGAAATTGGATTTATTGGTGGAGGAAATGCAATAATATTTTTTAAATCTAAGAATAAAGCTGAAGAATTCATCAGAATATGGTCCTCCAAATTACTGATAGAAGCACCTGGATTGAGGTCATCTGTTGCTATAAATACAGGGTCAGATGTCAAAGAAATAATAAAAAAACTTAAGCAACAACTACGGGAAAATAAAAAATATGTTTATCCTAGAATAATGACATTGCAAGTTGGATTTACTGATGAATGTACTTACACAGGTAATGCAAAAGATTATAGAATTGATGAAAATCGGATAAAGGTAAATGAAGAAGAGCAATATCTCTCTGCTGAAGCTGCTAAGAAACTAGAATTTGTTGAAAAAGCAAATAATTTATTGCATTCTTTCAAAAATATAAATGATAAAAAAACTACATTCCCAACAAATTTTGATGATTTAAGCCACTCTTCAAATGGAGAGAAAAATTTTATTGCAATTTGTCATATTGATGGCAATGAAATTGGAAAATTATTTAGCACTTGTCAGAATCTTATTGAAATAAGAGAATTATCTCAACTTCTTAAAGAAAGAGCAGAATGTGCTTTCAAGAAATTAGTTGGTGAAATAATTGATAATAATTTAGGTATGATTAAAAATAAATTACCTATACGACCTATTGTAATTAATGGTGATGATATCACCTTTGTCTCAAGGGGAAAATGGGGTATTTATTTTTCAGAGTTATTCTTAAAATATTATGTTACAGAAAAACTTGGGGGAAAGTATGATTTATCTGCATGTGCAGGTGTATCAATCATCAAATACAAATATCCATTCAGCAGAGGTTATCAATTATCAGAACAATTGTGCAATCAAGCAAAAATTTATGCTAGAAAAGAGAAAAATACTTCATGGATCAATTTTATGATGTCTGCTGATGGTTTTACTGGATCACTTGACAATATTATTAAACAGAAATATAGTTTTCAAAACAAAAAACTACTTTATAGACCATATCAGTTATTTGGTGGAAAAGATAGAGATTTTGGTAAATTTATCAAAAGTGCAAAGCGGCTGACTAATTTATCCAAGAATAAAATTCATAAACTAAAAGAAGTACTAATTCAAGATGAGGCAGCTCAAAAGGAATTTATTCAATCTTTAAAATACCACGGAATAACCCTCCCCAAAATTTACAAAGATGGATTTGAAAGAAAGTTATTTTTGAATTCAAAAACACCCTATTTTGATATGGTGGAAATTATAAACTTTTACCCTATGGAGCTTATCTCAATGGAGGATGAAAAATGAAAAGTTACAATTTAAAAATTAAATTATTATCCAATACTATTATAACGAATGGTGAGGGATGGGCAGGTGTTGTAGATACCGAAATAATAGCAGACAATCTCGGAGTACCTTATATTCCTGCAAGAAGATTGAAAGGAATACTCAAAGATTCGGCATTTGAAGTACATAATATGTTCATCACAGCAGGAGTTAAAATTGATAATATTGATGGCCTATTCGGAAAAAGTGGATCGAATTCACATTCAGCTTTCATGATATCAGATGCAATAGTTGATGATTATGAAAGCAGCAGGGAATGGTTGGAATATCTTATTAGTAAAAATGATTTATCCAGAATGGATATTTATAATTATTTTACAGGAATAATTAATACAACAGCAATTGATGAAAAGAGTGGAGTAGTAAAATATAGATCACTTAGAAATCACAGATATATCAAACCAGGTATGGAATTTATTTCAAAGATAACAATTAATGATGATTCAAACAAACTTATAGAGGAATTCTTACTATATGCGGTGCAGAATCTTAATTTTATCGGTCTGAAAAGAAATAGAGGATTTGGTCATATTGATGCATCTCTTCAAAATGAAGAAGGAAAAGACCTCAAAATTGAACTTGCAAATTTTCTTAACAATAGAAAGGAGGTAAAATGATGTACAAACTTAATTTTATAATAAAAACTGAAAGTCCTATTATAATTAATACTAATGCCAATAATCCAAATACAGTGTCCAGCATTTCATACCTGCCAGGAACACAACTGTATGGATTGTTTGCATGGCATTATATTAATCAAAAAAATCTCAGGGATAAGATCCACACAAATAAGGTTTTCAGAAATTTCTTTTTAGAAAATAAATTATATTTTGAAAACGCATATCCTTTTGATATTCAAAAATTCAATAAATACAATGATATGAAAAAATACCATCCAACACCATTGTATATTCAAAGGTCTAAAAGTGATGATCAAAAATACGTTAATGTACTTATGGAAAATGATGAACATGAACAAAAAATCAAAGTAGGAAATTTTGTGTACATGTCAGGAAATAATGTTGAATTTTATCTACCTCCCATGCAGACAAACTTCCATTTTGGAAGAAAAAAAGATGGTAAAAAAAAGAATATTTTCTATTATGAGGCAATAGATAGTGATCAATATTTTACCGGTGCTATATCATCTGAAAATGAGGATATTCTAAAAGAATTTCAGAAAAATTATAATAACATAATTTATGGACATCTGGGAAGATCTAAATCCACACAGTATGGGAAAGTAAAAATAGAATTTAATGACAAAATTGAAAAATATGGAACCAACTATAATAAAGATGGTGAGTTTATCCTACAATTTTTATCAGATGCAATATTTTTTAATAATGCAGGAATATCAACTGTTGACAACACAATAATTAAAGAATACCTTGCATCAGAATTCAATGTCAAAATTGATGATCTAAAATTTGAGCAAATTATGATTGATATTGGATACTATCAAAAATATGTATCTGTATGGAAAATGAAGAGTAATAAAGAAATAACTGTCAAAGCAGGTTCTACGATCATATTTAAATCAACAAAATTACTTAATACGGTTCTAGATATAAAATTTATCGGTGAGAGGAATATAGAAGGACTTGGACAAATATCCATCAAACCATATATTGAGGGTAATCTTCAGTTAAACGTCAAATCAAATACCGATAAAGCTATTGATAAACCAAAATTAGCAATTACTAAACTTGTAACATCTATATTAAAAGCAAGTATTGATGCAAAATTAATCAATAAAGTCAAAAAATCAGCAATATTTGACAGCTCAGAGTTCATTCAAGCTGAAAATTCGATACTTCCACCTAACAGTTTACTTAGAAGACTAGAAGAAATTGTCATACAAAGCCCTGAAATTCTTGTTAAAGAATTAAAAAATAAGAAAGATGATAAATTTGCTAAGAACCTGTATAAATGTAATAATAAATCAATAAATTTGTTTGATTTTATCTGTGAATACACATTACCTGAGAAAAAAGAGAGAAATACAGCTAAAATAAGCCGTAGTAGAAAAAAAAGAAAGAGAAACATAAATCAGAACAAGACAAAAGAAAAGTTATTCAAAATGAGAATCGAAGAGTTTATGGATATGGGAAGTTTAACGAAACATGTTGATTATAACCCACTTAGTAG
This sequence comes from archaeon, assembly GCA_024280435.1. Lineage (GTDB taxonomy): Archaea > Asgardarchaeota > Heimdallarchaeia > Heimdallarchaeales > Kariarchaeaceae > JAJRQD01. The sequence continues at coordinate 6,293 of JAJRQD010000328.1, forward strand.
TACCATTAAGATTAAAGAGCTCTATTCAATTTACTGGGGTTTATTTTTCAGATACATGCAAAAGGAGGTAAATAAATGAAAATTAAAAATATAGTCAAACGATATATATGTGAGGGAATTGTAAGAAATCATACTCCAATAATTATTGGATCAGGTGATGACACTAATTTTGTTGATATCTCATTTATTAAAGATCATAACAACAAACCTTATCTGCCCGGAACATCACTTAGCGGTGTTATCCGACATCTCACAACGAAAATGATTGCTAATGGTATATCACAGGAAGATTTCAATTTATTCTGGGGAATGGTCAACGTGAATAAAGAGGCAGATTATCTTGAAAGCCAAATAGTTTTTTATGATGCCCCTGTAAAGGAAAAATATAAAATTGGAATAAGAGATGGGATTGAAATTGATAGAAAAAGCATCACAGCAGCTAAATCAAAAAAATATCAATTTGAAGTACTCGAATCAGGTTGTGAATTCAATATTAAATTTGAACTTATCATTGTGAAAGATGTCAATATAGATGCATTTGAGAAAATACTATTCATGATAATTAACTTATTACAGGATGGATTTGTGAAAATTGGGGCGAAAACAATGAGTGGACTTGGGTCCATTGTTTTGGAAAAAATTGAAATATTCAAATTTGATTTTTCAATGTTCAGCCATGTAAAAGCATGGATAATGAAAGATTATAAGAGCCAGAAAATTGATTTCAATAATAATGTCAATTTTGATCAAATTAATTTTCACCCAAAAGCAAAGATTACGTGTGAATTTGAAGTAGTTAGCTCAATTTTAATAAAGTCATATCCAAAATCATTTGATAACTATGATGTTGAGTCATTTAAATCTGGTGATAGCTATTTAATTCCTGGAACGTCACTCAAAGGAGTTATTAGATCCAGAATTGAAAAAATACTACATTCTGTAATTAACGATGAAAATAAAATAAGCCAATACATTTCTGAACTATTTGGCAAATCTTCTGAAAATTCTGAAAATGAAGGAGGTGGGTTGAAAAGTAGATTATTGGTTAAGGAAAGTAAATTAAGTAATCTTTCAGTTGGAGGTCAAACGCGAATTGCAATTGATAAATTCACCTCTGCACCTATTAATGGTGCACTATTTAATGAATTGTGTCTATGGTCAATTGAGGATGATAAAATTCATTTCACTACTAGTATTGAATTATGGAATACTAAAAATCATCACAGGTATCTAGCTCTTCTTATGCTAGCAATGAAGGATATTTGGAGTGGATTTCTTGCAGTGGGTTCAGAAGCCAACATAGGAAGAGGATGGTTAAAAGGGCACAAACTTTCAGCAACATGGATTGAAAATTCAAAGATATTACAACTTGAAATTGATAGAAAAACAGATAATAATATAAAAATATCATCAAATGAAAATGCAAGGAAATTAAATAAATATCTTGCTGAATTAATTGGAGGAGATAACATATGAGAAAAATAGAAAATATTATCACTAGTATGGAAACTGAAGTCTCAATTCAGATACATAATAATGAAAGATTATTAATTTTAATTTCTGAAAAATTTGATAGTAATGGATTGTTCATTGCAACCCTAGATCATATCGTTATATTCGGTAAATATATTAATTCTGAGATCAAATTGTTTAATAACAAGAATATAGATATTGAATATCTACAAAATATCAGAATATTCAATGAGAATCAAGAGTTGTATCTGTGGAGAACTAACAACGGATTCAATAGCAGATTCAGATCAGATATGTATGGAGAAGAAACAGAAATCATAGATACCTATCAAAAGTTAATAGGATCAGATTGTACAAAATTCAATACTACTGGTTTTACCCGATTATATGAACCAAGAAGAGGAAGAGAAATAATTATCCCAGTAATCAAATTTGATAAATTACCACTTTTTATTAAAATCCGGAATTATATTGATTATAATAAATTCCAGCAGGCAGAATTTGTAGATAGCAGATTGGTATGCTTCACAGATGTCAAAAGAAATAAAGTAGGAGGAATAAACAATGAGTAAACAAAATAGTAATAAGGCTACTGCCCCGTATAATTTCATTCCATTGAACAAAAAAGTGATTGGAGCAGAAATAATCAATCAATATAAGTTCTATGATGATAGATATAATGGTACCATAAAATGTCAATTGAAAACAATAACTCCGATATTTATTGGTAATGATGAAATCAATAAAGCAATTGGAGGCGATAGTTCACAGGATTTTTTTAATATCGAAGGTAAATATCTGATACCAGGAAGCAGTATTAAAGGTATGTTGAGAACATTAGTCGAGATTGTGAGTTATAGTAAATTAACCCAGTTTAACGATGAGTACTTATATTATAGAACTTTTGCAGATGAAAATAAAACTATGAGAGAACTTTACAAAAGAGATATGGTTGAAGAATATAAGGATGATAAAAATAATAACAAGTATAACCCTATAACAAAGGGAGGTTACCTTAAAAAAATTGGGTTGAATTACTATATTATCCCTGCAAAAGAAATTAATAATAAAAGCTATCATAATGTAAAAATTGTGGATAATGATCAAAATGAAGTTACTGTAAAAGTATGTGAAAATGAAAGAAAAACAGGTAAACCTTTTAGCATTCACAAACTAGACAATAATGAATACCTAGTAATTTCAGGAAAGATCAACAATAAGTTGTCTGAGAGAGTAATTCATGAAATAGGTGGTATAGAAAAACAAATTTTAGTCACTAGAGAAGATATCATATCATATCGTGAAGATAAAAACCGAAATGTAAAGATTGATTTATTAAAATTAGCGGATAACGAGAATAATTATCCTGATGGGGTACCTTGTTTTTTCAGAGTATGGAGCACCGAAAATGGAACAAAACGAGTAAACTTCGGACATACAGTGATGTTTAGAAAATCTTACAATCGATCAATAGGCTTATCTATCAAACAAGAGAATAAAATCGATATTGCTGAAGTTATGTTTGGAAAAATATATAATGATAAGAGCAAGCAGGGTTGGAAGGGAAGAGTTGCTGTCACAGATGCATATCCTAATGGGAAAATTAAATTCGAGACTAAACAGATTATTAAAACACTTGGTAGTCCAAAACCCACAAGTGTCCAATTGTATATTGATCAGTCAGGAAAGAATTTAAAAACATATAATGATTCTGATGCACAAATTAGAGGTCATAAAATGTATTGGCACAGGTCGGGTAAAAATTGGGCATATGAGACGCAAGAAGACATTAATAATCGAAATATTGAACAGAAAATTCATCCAATATCAAAGGATAATGTATTTAATTTTGAGATCAAATTTAATAATCTTTCAGAGATAGAACTGGGTGCACTATTATTTGTTGTTGATTTACCTGAAGGATTGGCACATAAATTAGGAAAAGGAAAATCACGCGGACTTGGGTCTGTGAAAATTTCAGCAAAATTGAATTTAATTGACATTAATGAACGATATACAAAAATCTTTAATGAAGATTTAACATCATGGGAATTCGGTAGTAAAGATACTAATGATAAAATTATAGAGTTTAAATCTGCATTTGAAGAATTTATAAAAAGTAAAATTCTCGATAAAACTGATACAAATAATGATATATGGAGTATGGATAGATTTAAAGAATTGAAATTAATGTTGGATGTACATAATCTTCAAAAAGAAGAAAAAATTGAATATATGCCACTTAAAGAATTCAGAAAACGAAATATTCTACCAAATCCAGATAAATTGGATTAAAATGTGTTTTTGTACAATTAAATTATTTGGAAGGAAAATAATATAGCTTGAAGGTAGCACATTATTGAATTGATACAATAAGGAGGCTTAAGCACAGGTATTACATAGAGGATTTATTGATAGCTTTCCAAATGATATACACTCTACTGGCTTCTCCAAGCATTATTGAAATGAACCAATTTCATTTAAAATTTCAGCCAATTGTTCCACTTATAGTCAATTAACAAAATATTGTGAGTTCAATAGTTTTGAAGGATAAAATACATCTATCAGTTTTTTCATTTATTTATACTTCAAATGAATATTATATAATTGTATAAGGTGTTGAAAAGAAAGAATATACGATCTTATTAGGATATCTCCCGCACACAGATAATTAATTCTAAGCTTCAAAATTATGATTGCTCAATATATTATACCATTGAATACCTTTTTCTGTAAGCATCAATGATCTCTTTACAGTCATCAGATATTGTGTACTTTTCATAAATTCAATCATCTCATAGAATTTTTCCTCACTCGTTGATCTATTTGGGATGATTGCATTCTTTTTGACAGTACCTGCTGTGAATTTATTTTTGGATTTAGGTTGTTTCTTATTCCTTCCTTTTATATAAATACCTAGAGCACAGGCTTCTGTTTTGAAATCAATGAATTCGGGCAATTCTTCCTCCCACCAACTACTCTGACTCTGGGAAGGAGTTACAGAATTTGGTTTTTTACCTGTATTTTTTCCTTTGATTTCAGCAATTTCCTTATGGGATGTGTCCACAACCAATGGTTTGATAAATTCTCTGACAGATAGGGTTTCAATCATTGATATAAATGCTTCGGGACTCCTATTTAGTATTGAATATAAAGCACTCTCCGCATTTATTATATCAAAATCAAAATTTTTACCCATTTCCCATCCATAAATTTCATCATACATAGCAAGCAGGATCAATGCAAATTCTTGTTCTAGATTAAGTTTGGGTTTAACAACCCTGTTTGGTAGGTTTCGCAATCTTTCATCCACCTGTGCTTGAGCTTTTGTATCAAATTCAGCTGAAGTTATTATAAAATACAGGAAGTCGGTATAATTCTGATCAAAAAGCTCTAGAGATGACTCGATCTCATTGAATTTTATTACTTCACCTCTATAGAATTTTACCTGGAATTCAACTACCCTTCTGTACTCATTTCCCCGGTTACCATGTATCTCTACCAAGACATCTGGCCTTCTAAGCTGTCCATTGGCAAGTTTAAACTGCTTGTTATTATACACATTTGTTATTGATGCTTTTTTCATACGATATGTCAACCATGCATTCTCTAATCCAGTCTCAACCATTGATGACCTACCTGAATTTGCTTTTGCCTTTGGATGTTTTTCAAACAGTTCTCGAATAATTCGTTTCTCAAAATCCAAAATATTCTCAAATGTTAATCTACTACCAGATAGATCTCTGACATATTTGATAATATTCAATTTATTTTCAAATAAAGGGATTGAACGGGTATTTCTGATTTCATTCCAATAGCTGTTTAAGCACTGTATGGATTTCCTTAAATCATTGTAGTTGAAACGAAGCACTATCTCGAAAATCTCATCATTGAAGGGATAGTATATCTCTGATGGGGGAGATTGTGATGGGAAATTTTTCCAAAAATTCAGCATTCTTTTCTGAAATACTCTGATAGATTCTTTAATACTTAACTGTTTGAGTTCCATAGGTTTCAAAAATGGGGTCAGCTGATTTGCTTGATCCGCAGAATTGATAACCTGTTTAAAATTCTCCCAATCATCTGTAATTGATATCAATACAAATAATATATTTTTCAATATATTTCTAAGTGTGACCAGTAATTCAGATAAATTAGTGAAATATTCCTCTTTTGCACTGTAATCACCTCTGTATTTGGAGAACTCATCAATTCCAATTAACAAAACTAGTTTTTTTGAGGTGGCACAGGTATAATATCTGCACAGATCATTGAAGTAAGAGATTAGATGATTTTCATTTCTAAATATCTCAGGACTGGCTTTCTCAACCAATTCAAGATAATCATCATCCTCATCTAGACATTTGAATAATTCTATGATTCTGGAGTTATCATGTTTATCAAGTTTGAATGTTACCCCATTAATCTCAGTTCTGAGTAATGTTCTCAACTTTTTCTTGTTCTTACGATAATATGATTGTATCCCCGGAATTACTTTCTCTGTATTCACATTCACTGCATCAAAAACATCTTTGAAAGAAACATAATTCAGATTTTTGGGCCTATTCTCATCAGACCAGATTATATCTGCAACTATATGTTTATCAAAATTAAACATGGCATAAATCAATTTATGTGCAAGCAATTCAAGAAAACCAGCCTCTGGAAACTCCTCATCAATAGTTTCTCGTAATCCATTCAGTAATTCGTACCACATATCACCGAAACCTTTAATATTTGTGGATAGTGTAAAGTATGTTGACAGAACATCAATCTGTGAAGATGTGAAATATGCATCTATCTCATCTTTAATTTCCCTCTGTATTGTTTGATCAATAAAATTGAAAAATGTGGTTTTACCAACTCCTGCTTGCCCTTCCAAACCAATAGCCAAACTGTGAGAATTCAATATCACATCATCTAGATATGATTTAAATTGCTTTATCTCATAATTCCTACCGACAAAATCATCTATTGAAAAATCACTTTTGTTATACACACTAGTATTGAATGGTTTTTTATCGGTTTCAAAAATTAATTGGCGTTCAGATATAATTTCCCTCTCCCTATCGTACAGTTATTCTTCCAAACTGACCTTTGATTTTAATTTTGGAGTTTCCTGGACTAAGATTTATTTTTTCCTCATCTAGTAATTTGAGAAGTGCTTTTTCAACTGCCCTGAAGGAATAGAGATGTTTTACATTGTTGAATAATACATCAACTACAATTGATCCTGTACTTGGTAACATTTTCATCAATAAAAGATGATTTGAGATTAGATCATCATCAGATAAATTATGATCCGTATCAATTTCAAGCCTCTGTAATACAGACATCATCTGTTTCTCAAGTGTTTTTATCCTGTCCTCAAGAATTGTTAAATGAGCACTTGATTTGGATTTTACCTTTCTTGGAGGAGAATTACCAAGAGCAATTTGGTGTTTTCTAGAATTAGTATGACTAGTAGTTTTTGGATTTTTTACATTTGATCCACAGATTTCGCAACCCATAATAATTGATTTTGAATATTTAATAAAAACCTTAAGTACACATTTTATTATTTTGAACTACCTTTCAGATGAAAGAGGCACTAGCA
>JAJRQD010000329.1 GCA_024280435.1 archaeon
CAACTTCAGGCTGGGTGGTATTCGAGGATAGCGAACTGAATACTTCTGATTTGACCTGGGTAAATCTTGCAGAAGTACAGTATCCTACATACACACCCACTTATTCCAATCAGTATGGACCATCCGTGTCAGATACATCTTCAGATACATCGTCAGATACATCGTCAGATACATCGTCAGATACATCGTCAGATACATCGTCAGATACATCGTCAGATACATCGTCAGATGAAGAAACAACGACAGCTGAATTGGTGCTACCATTATCCATTGCATGGATTTTTGGATTAATCATTATTCCAATTATTAATAGATTTATCAGAAAAATAAATATCTGATATTTATCAGAACAAAATTATAGCACATCAGAATTGAATTTATCATAAATAATATTTGTTTATATCCTCAAATTCATGGAATAATACAATTTAGAAATTCACATTACATTTTATAATTATAAAATAATATCAATTATCTGATATTGAAGACACCATACACTCAATTGATATTCTGGCCAATGAATTGCTGAAAGTACTAATCAAAATGTGCTTAGATCTCATTTAACTAATGTAAATATAGAAAGAATAAAATCTTGGAATAATGATTTAATATAAAGCTAAAGAATATTAATCTCTTAGATATATATTTAAGTAGCCAGCATATAATATTTATTGTAGATTTTTTGTGAGTAGAGATAGATCAAATAAGAGAGTAGCCAGAGGATCAACTCTTTATAGTGGAAAAGCAAGTGAATTGAAAAAACGTAGACTAGAACGGTTGACAAGTAAAACTGAGAGAGAGAAAAATAATAAATATATCAAACCGGCAACCAATCCGATAATACTTAAAAAAATACCCGACGAGCAAACTATTGATGTGATTGTTAATTTTCTATCTAAAAATGGGATACAGATAAAAGATTACAAAAGGAATTACATTATCAGGAGATTAAGAGCAAGGGTAACAAGAAAATCATTCTCCACATATCGAGAATATTATAATTTACTTACTAAAGATAAAGACGAGTTGGAGATACTTAAAAAATCACTATCAATCAATGTGACAAGATTTTTCAGAAATAAAGATACCTTTGCTTTTGTTAGAAAAGAAGTATTACCAAAGGTGGTTGAAAAAGCGAAGAACAATAAAATACATATCTGGAGTGCAGGTTCTGCTGTTGGTGCGGAGGCATATTCCATTTCAATGATGATGAGTGATTTAACACAGAATTATACAATACAAGGATCTGATATCAAAGATGAATTGTTAGAGTTGGCAAGGGGTGCACTGTATGATACAGGATATATTGCAGAGATGACAAATGCAGAGAAGAATAAATATTTTGATAGCCTTGATAGCAAAACTGTCAAAGTAAAGCCCTCTATAAAGAATAAAGTAAGTTTTAACAAATTGGATCTATTGAAAGATAAATATCCCAAAAATATGGATATTATATTCTGCCGAAATGTACTGATATATTTTGAGCGTAGCTCACAGAAGAAAATAATAGATGGCTTTGTAAATAGCTTAAAACCCGGAGGATTCCTGGTACTGGGACGTACTGAATCTATTTTCTCAATCAAAACATTACCCTCTTTGACAAGCTTTGATGGTAGACACAGAGTATACAGAAAGAAGGATTTTTAATATTATTTCAATAATAGAATTCTCATGCAACAAGAGTATTGAGTACTAGATTATCAAGCTCTGAGATATTATCAATCATACCCTCATAATTTTCAGGTAATTTCTCCTCAATCATTGGTATAAGTTTTTTGAACCTCTCTAATGTTGGTAATTTATCCTCGTTTATCAGTATGGCAAATGTATATTTCTCACGATATTCTGATACAAGATATCCCTGCTCAGTATTGATCTTATCAAGATTACCAATCTTCAGCTCATTCTTGGCTAATGAATTTATTGCAGATAAAAATCCAGAAACTAATACTGCCATATCATCTGAGATCTTGGTATTGAATTTTGCATCATATACAAGCATTCCACCCTGATCATATACAAGAAAAATCTGTATATTATTATCTAATAAGATCTCAAGAGGAGTTAACATAATGTAGAGTATTGTGAACACTTCTAGATAGACTAGATAGATATAGTAAGGTGCAAATAGTTCGCCTATAATATACAGAATAAATAGAATTGCGATATTTAAAGAATTGAATATTTTTCTTTTATCAAAATTTCTTATCTTGAATGTTTTAATTGCAAGTACTGTGAATTCATAGAAATACAATATAATCAGTGGTATTGCAGCAAATAATCCAAAGAAAATAGTTATGTACTTGAATTCGAATCCTGCAATAGAAATATTCAGAGATTTAATTGCATCAAGTGCATTCTCATCCAATACCATGAAAAATAGGGCAATTAACAATAATAGTGTAGATACAGATAATGATTGATTAGAATCGATTTTTCCCATCTTTACTAGTGCTGCAAGAAAGAGGAATGCACCTGCAAGAAAGAATGTTGCCAATTCAACTTTCTCAAGGAAAATATGTATAGTATGCAATTCATCAGAGTTTGTTAATCCAGCCAGATAATCTGCTATCTCATCAATACCATGTGCCATACTGAAGATAATCCATTGGAAGCCTCGATCATATCGGTTCTCCCTATTTTTCAAGTATATTGGAATAGAGCTTAGTACATAGATTACTCCAACAATTAATAGATGTATGTCATCCATATGAATTACAACTCTCCACTATTTAATAATTTATCTATAATTTAATTTTTTCAAATTGAACATATAAGTATTTTATCAAGAAACAGCTGAAATTATACTCTGATAATATTGATTAAAAATATTATTAGTGAAATTATTCCACAGATGGCAGTTATTGTAAAAATTAATTTGGAAACCACAGGTAAGGGTTCTGGTACATCTACTTCACCCGTATCAGGATCTATGAAGATAATTTTTTCTTTGTCATTATCAGGACTAACATCACCCTGATACAGATTATTCATTGCTATAATATAGATTGAGAAAGTTGGAATTATTAATAAAATTGAATACAATAAACTATCATAGTTCACCAACACAACAGCTAAAACAACTAAAAGTATCAATATACTGTATAGGTAGATATACCTCATATATTCTTTCATTGCAGGTAGACCAACTTCTGGATCATACCTCTCCACGGATCTATCTTCTTTTGATTTTGAATTACCAAAATAAGTTCCTATAATTATTAATAATAATTCAAGCAGTATGATGAATAAATTAATCATAGTGAAATCATTAAAATCAGGCTGTGTAAACATAAATAACATTGAATTAGACATGACAGAATAGACTGTGAAAACTAGAGCTGAATTGATGTAGATCTGCCATCCAATCTCTTCTGAGTAATATCCTATATGAAATCCCGCTACTAGAAAAGCTATTATCTCAATTATACTGTAGCCCTCAACATACCATGGAAAAAATATAGTGAAGAATTCGGGTATATCCATGATGAAAAATTCATCACCAAAAGTGACAATAAATACTGCAAGGAAAGCCAGAATATAAATCAATATCACAATAGCAATAACTAATAAATGGATAAATGGTATGGTAGCAATACCATATGCAAAAATAAATTTATTTGCCATAGGCTCATCCTTTACAAATAGAATTGAATTTGCATCTGGATTTTTTAAATGGAATTTGTGGATAATAACAACGGTAATTACAAGGATCACATAGTATATCAAAAATATATCAAGATTATACTCAAATATAGGCACATTAGAAGTATTTTCATTTGTATTAATAAATAATTTCAAACTAAATAGGTAAATGACTAATTCTTTATTATAAATTAAAATGTTTATTTAATCAAACAATTAGATTAAACAATACCGTATTTCTTGAATGCATATGTCTAGATTCATGATATATGGTGCAAATGGATTCACCGGTGAGTTAATCTCAAGAGAAGCTGTGAACAGAGGATTGACACCAGTACTTGCAGGAAGATCAGATAAGGTAAAAGCACTTGCTGAGGAATTAAATTTGGAATATATGATATTCAGTATAAATGATGATATAAATGATAAACTAAGTGATTTTGATATATTGCTTAATTGTGCAGGGCCATTCTCAAGTACTGCAAAAATATTTATTGAGGCCTGTTTAAACTCCAAAACAAATTACCTTGACATCACCGGAGAGCTAGCAGTATTTGAAATGTCTAAAGAATACAATCAACTGGCAATTGATAATGGTATAGTTATAATACCAGGAGTGGGCTATGACGTTGTTCCAACTGATTGTCTTGCAATGTACATGAAAGAGAAGATGAATGATGCAACTCATCTGAAAATTGCCATGTATTCCAGGGGTGGAATACCAAGTAAGGGAACATATAAATCTCAGGTAGAAGCATTGAAATATGGATTTTTTGTCAGAGAGAATGGTAAGCTGAAAGAGGTGCCATTTGCCCACAAAACAATGGAGATTGAATTTGAAAAAGGAAGCAAGAGAATGACCATGTGTATTCCTTGGGGAGATCTATCAACTGCTTACACAAGTACGGGGATACCAAATATAGAGATATATTCTGCAACACATCCTAAAAGAATTAAATATCTTAAAGTTGCAAGATATTTCAAATTCATACTGGGAACTGATTTTATGCAAAGGTATTTGAAATCAAAAGCAAATAAAATGCCAAAAGGTCCAGACAGAACAACAATGGAGAGATCAATCACATATCTATGGGCTGAGATATCAAATAGAAATAGAAATATTCAGGCAAGAATGCAAGTACCAAATGGATATGCAATAACTGTTGATGCAGCATTACTTATCATAGATAAATTGGCGAATACTACTATTTCGGGATATCTCACTCCTGCATCTGCATTCGGTGTTAATCTGTTAAGAGAGTTGAGAGATGTGACATTTCCCTATACAACATAAAATATCGGTTCTAAACTAATGCTTAATTAATATAATTTTGTAATAATGTTTTTGTTTTATGCATTTATTCTACCAAAATAAAAAAGATTATTCGTAAAGATATCAAAATCAAGAGTTAAATTTTTATAATTCAATCTACAAATAAAATATTATCTAATGATCACACTGATCACAGTTCTAGAAGCTGAAATTATTGTACCTACTGAAATATTGGATTGGAGGTATTATTATGCCTACTGATAAAAAATTGGAAGAAGTAGAGGAGATGTTCAAAACTGCTTCAAAACCAAATAAAATAATAGAGGATATTGATGTAATTTCTAAAGTTGGAGTTATCTATGATAATACAACTCAGGGTGAGAATGCTCTGAGACTGGCAACTGATCTTGCGAATAATCTGAATCTTCCATTAAAAGCTTTTACCACCGATGATTTCTATTTGACAATGAAGCTCATCACTGATGAAATCAAGAATAAAGGCAATGAGATGCTGAAACATATAGATGATTTTGCAGATAAAAATGATGTAAAGATAGAATCTGAATTACTTGTCGGTAGAAAAATTATGAAAATAATTGAGATGATGGATGATAAGATGAGAGATGAGGAAAAATTATCATATCTCATTATCAAGAAACTGATCGATGAGAATTTCAGTATATTTGTGGCAGGATCCCCATTGATGAGAAAAAGTGAGGATACCGGCACTCTTGGATACTATCTCAGTATTCTATTGAAGGAGTATGATATTCATACTAATTTCCTACTTGTGCCAGACAGACTTGCAGAAAGAGCTGATTTGATACTTGGATTTGCACTTTACAGACAAAAAACAGGTACTACATCTGCAATTCTTAGAAGAGCACTCAGTGTAAAGAAACGAGAGAAACAGATTAAAATTGTAGGATTAATCGAGGAGAATACTATTGAGACAATTGCCCGATCTGAATTATCAGATACTGAAGCAGATGATTTTGAGACAAAGCTGGTGGAAGTAACTGAACGTATCAAATCAAAATACAATGATGATCTCATGAGTATTGATATTTCAGAGAATTTCAATGCAGAGTTTACCACAGAGGTTGAGATTGGAACTATTGATTCAACTGTCAAGATAGTGCTTGAGAGGTATAAACCTGGACTTGTACTTGTCAGAAGTGTTAGTCAGCTTGATGAACATCTTAATCCAGATGCTGAGACGATAGCTAGAATTGCATTATCAGAGGGATATCCTGTATTTATACTCTGGGACTGACATCTCTCACAATCACATTCTTCATGTCATAATCTAAATTATCAAGATAGTCCTCTGTGATCTCTATTATCTCCAGATTATTCAATTTATTCAGAATTGAAATATCTTTTATTGGATTATTATGAATATACAGAAATTTAAGATTTACCAATTTTAAAATAAAATAAGGAATTTTATCTATACGGTTATTTGAAAGGTCTAATCTCTCTAAATTCACAAGACAATCAATTCCAGATGGAAATTCACTAAACTTATTATTACTGAGATCAAGATATTTACATTTTATTAAACTATTGAATGAATTAATTTTATTTAGTCTATTATCAGATAGATCTAGTTCAATCAGGTTATTCATAGATTTGAACGATATTGTTTCCAGTGAATTATGCTTGATATCCAGTTTAACCAGTTTATTCAACGATAATTCATTAACTTCCCTTAATTTATTATTACTCAGATCGAGCAATTTTAGTTCTTCCAATTTGTTTATAGATGCAGGTAACTCTGATAATTTATTGTCACTGATATCTAGATGGATTAGATTTACCACCTCTCCTATATTCTCAGGTAATCTTGAAATTAAATTATTCTTCAACACCAATGCGATCGGATTGATTTTAATTATGCTGGTAATTGGAATAACAACTAGATTTAGACGATATAGAAATATTTTGTATCCACTATCCTCAACTAGTATGTTCTGTACTAATTTATTCTCAACTCCAAGCATTCTCAGCTCTAATTCAAGAATTCTGCTCACTATTGATATATAGGATCACAGGTATATAAAATTAAATATGATAGATTTGCGTTGATCAATTTATCTCTTTAGAACAATTTCTTTAGATCATTAATAGATTAAAGATAGTAAGAATAAATATCCTCCTGTAATAATAATTCGAATCAATGTTACTAATCCCTGTGTCTTGATGAATTCACCCCAGCCCATCTTCTCACCTGTTTTTCTCTTGAGCATTGATAATCCGATGACTGCAGACGGAGCACCTATTGGTGTGATACCCCCACCAAAACTGGCACCAAATATTGTGGCCCATGCAATAACAACAGGACTATAATTTGGATTTGCCTGTGTCACTTCATATAAAATCGGGCCAAATGCTGCTGCAACCACTATATTATCGACTATTGCAGAGAAGAAACTGACAAACCAGAGAATGATAATACTTGCAAGAAAGCCATTTTCAGGTAGAATATCTGCAAGCCATGAGGCAATTATTCCCAGTACTCCAACAATTTCTAGTGAGTTGATCAATATAAATAATCCCAGGAAGAAAGCAATCAATGACCAATCCAATTTACTCATTGCATCCTCTATCTTTTTACTATTTGCCACTACAATCACCATACCCCCTGTGATTGCAATTATTGAGAGAGAGATCCCCAATTGATCTGAGAATATAAATCCAAGAATCGTCACAGCCAATACAAGTGCAGAGGCATAGAAATGTTTTTTATTTCTGACAGCACTCCACTCATCAAATTCATTGACTCTTCTCTCCAATTCCTTGGGACTGATAGTAAGTACCAATTCTTTTTATAAATTCTCTCAAATATTATAAAATTCAGCAACATTGTAATAATACCCCAGGGTGCACCTATTACAAAGAATTCAACGAATCCAATACCAAAAATAGAGCCAATAATAATATTGGGAATAGATGCAACTATTGTCATTATCCCACCAACTGTGGTCATAGATAATTCTACCACGATGTAAGGTTTGGGATTCAATTCCAATCTCTCGGTTGCAATAAGTGTGAGTGCACCAACAATCATCATTGCAGATATATTTCCTACAAGTACTGATAGAACAACTGATAGCACACCAAAATATCTCAATAGTTTAACCGGATCGCCTTTTGATAATTTCAGTATTTTTATTGATATATAGTGAAAAATACCACTCTCGGATGATACATCAACAAGTACTAGAAATCCAAAAATCAGAAATAATATATCAAGATCTCTGAAATGTAGTAATTGTTCTTTAGTAATATATTCTCCAGGATTATGAGGATCTTCCATTTTGAAAATAGCAACCGAGATCACAGCTACTATACCACCAAATACAGCAGCAGTTGTTTTATCAATTTTACTGTGGATTATGCCGACATAAGTAAGAATAAAAATTAAAATTATTATACTAGCATCAAAAATATCAACACTTATCATAATTATACATTCCGCACTTCATTTTACATCTTCTCCAAATTCTAGAAGAATTGGGTATCCTTCATTCAATGTTATCCTTGCAAGAGTTTCTGCTTCTGGATCCAGATTCTCATCAAATTTGCTGTTATTTTTAACAATAACCAGTTTTGGTTTATATTTTTCAAGGATTAATTTCACAATTGCAGTGATCACACCTATATTAACCTCTGTAGATAGATTATAGTCCTCAATCTCAAAAGATTCAAGTAGATCTCTGTATTTACCCTCTATTCTTTCCTTAACCTCAGCGATATTTTCTCTAGATTCCGTATTGTCTGGTAATTCAGATCTTGCAACAGTCTGAATCGTATTTTCTTCTATAATTCCAATCATCTTTATTGTATTGATCCATTTGCTAAGGGCAAGACCTTTTCTAAGAATTGCCTCAACAGATCCCTGTTTCTGTCTATAATTTGTGAGACCAAGTATTAAATTATCACTCTCTACTAGTTCGTTTGGAACTAGCAAAAAATCTGCCTCTATACTATGATCTCTAAGTAATTTTCTGAGATAGAATCCAAAGTAACCTTTTTCTTCTCTGGTTCTCAGCATTGGAGATCCTGCAACCAATAAATTGAATTTCTCTTTCTTTATCTTCTCTATGATCAAAGTTGATAATTTATCTTCCTCAATAGAATCCTCTTCAAGATATGAGAGGATATTATCCATTTTTTTACTGATAAGAGCAGCCACTTCCGTGGCTACCTGCTCTTCCCGGGCAATATTCTCAACGAAAGATGAGATCTCCTTCTCTTTCTCTCTGATCTCCTCTGTGGCAATAGTTAATTTGCTATGGAAATCATCTGCTGCAAATACTTTCAGGTTGGTTTCTAATGACTTTGCAAGTGCGGTTGCAAGTACTAGTGCATTCTTGCCTTGATTGGTGGCATCATAAATACATCCAATTTTCTTTATTTTATCCTCTTTTTTGGATTTTACCACGAGTTTGGGCTTTGATGTTTGTAAAAACATTTCTTCCATTTTAGCAAGCTTTTCTTCATCCATGAAGTACACATCCTGATAATTACAGCTTTGTAATTTATCTATTTCATTTTTTTATCGAGTGATCACATAAATAAAATCTAGTATTAGTTAAGCTTTAAATTATTTAATTATTTAATATTAAAGTGATAAAATCTATAATACATAAATTAACGAACAAAATTAAACTCAGAATCAATATACTTACTTATATGCTCATTTTCATCCAAATCTATATTCTGCAGAATATATTGGATCATTACCCTTATTGGATCTATTGTTCTATTTGAGATAAAATAGGCAATATAATCATCTGTTTCCTCAATTGTTATCGTCAGATTAAGAAAATTGAGCTCTTTAGGAGGATCTGGTTGATCTGTCAATGCATTTAATAATGAAATTATACTAGAAATATTATCTCCTTTGAAAGCAAACCATTTATCCTTTTCTAGAAATTTGTACTCATAGACTTTCCTGCTTGTGGATTTATCATACACAAATAAAATCTTAGCAGAAATTGTCTTCGGAGATAGTACAAATGGATAGTATGCTACTGTAATTGCAAATATTGAGAACCCTATATTTCCAATTAATAAATAGAAAAATGTATTCAGATCCAATATAGACCTCTCAAATACAAATACAATCAGTGAAAATAGGACTATAATGCCAGAAACACAGATTAACAAATAATAAATACTATCCGTACTTTTTCTAGAAATTCTATAATTTACAATCATAATATATAGTTTTTCAAGCTCTATAATTATTATATTTATTCCAACTGATAAACTCGCCAGTAGACTAATCTTAATAGCCCACATATTATTAATAATTATCCAATCCTGTTGAATAACATAGAAAGAAAAACTAATTCCTGAAAAATACATATAGATAAGAAATCTTCCTGTAAATTTCTTTCCTGAAAGTTTAAGAAACAAATATAATATTAAATACGGCTGTATGAATGCGGCTAATAAGTTTGATATTATATTGGCATATTTTCGCAGTAGAACTAATTTATCATCTATAACATATAAAAAAATAAGAAAAGTTATCGCATGAATAATAACCAATGTAAGAGTAATTGAGATCAGTTTTAATTCCTTGAATTTATGCTTTTTATATTTTGTAATAATTATAATATTTGCCAAGCTGACTATAAATATACTTGATAACAAAACTACTGTATTTACCAAAACTAATAACATCAGCATATATCTATTTTTAAGCTATTTAAAATATTGCTGAAATATAATTAGTCAGTTCTGAAAATTATCTTAGGAATTGTAGGTCATCATGTATATACAATTCTATATCTGGGATATTATCGATTGAAATTATTTTTCTCATGCAAGTATTAATGATATCAAAAGATCTCTCACTCATAAGATAGATAATTCTATCATCATTCTCCTCAATGGTCAAGACTAAATTCACATGTTTGATCTTTTCAGGTAAATCTTTATAATTTGAAATATCTTTTAATACCATTTGAAGTGCTGTTAAAGCAATACTCATGATATACAGATTTTTCTGCAATACTTCAAAATCATACTCAAATAAAGACATTCCAAGTTTTTTGTCAATTACAAGTAGGTGTTTTGCATTTATATTTAATGGAACAAAAGCTAAAGGATTTACATTGAGTGAAAAGACTTTGATCAATATACTGATTATACCAAATTGCATATAATAAAGTGAGGAGTGTAGATTCAAAATATCTCGCTCTATTATAAAAATAAGTAGTGAAATTAATGTTATTATTTCGGATATAAATACTAGATTAAATGCATATATTTCCTGTCTTGTCGCTTTATTCTTTGATATTTTCAAGTTATAACTAGTAATAGTAATATTCTCTACTATGATTAATAGCAAGCCAAACCCAAGGGCATAGATCCCGGCAGGATTATCAAAATAAATTAACCATGTACTGCTTTCGATTGAATAAACCCATCTCTGAGTGATCATATACAAACCAAATCCATATCCTACTATGAAAATGTACAAATAATGTCTGATACTTTGTTCTCTTCCAGAATAGTGGATATAAATAAACATAAATATCAGAGGGCTAGTAATACTTAAAAAATTAGCCACTATATTGCCATATAATCTGTATACATAGTAATTTGGCTCATTAATATTATCAAATAAGAGAAATGAAAGAGTTGGTATTGTCAAAAATAGTATATTAATATTGTAAAATAAATATGCATTGATTTTGTTTTTTCTGTATTCAATAAATATCATATATGAAACTGTTGACCATATTACTATCAGAAATAAAAAGAATGAAAATTTGACCACGAAATCTAGTGCCACAATTTATCTTCCCAGATAATCCTATTAAATCTTTACAATATTTAATGGGCTAAAAAGTGACCTGCTTTTATCAAATCTATCATATAGATTATTTCTCGAATTAATTCACCCATAGAAATAGCTTAATACAATCATTTAATATATATAGTATTTTCTGTTTCAATGGATCACAAGAAATTTACTTCTGCAGAATTTACAATGCAAATTTAAAATTTTCTAGAACCAATTTCTCGATCTCAAGCTCTTCAGCACTGGATATTTTATTTTTTGAAATAATTTCATTATTTATCTCATTTACTAATTTTCTCATTGCAGGTCTAATTAGTGGTGAGATTGTATCAACAATAACTGCGATATTCAGATTATTACTCCAATGAAAAATTATTCTTATATTTGCTTCCAAACGTATCTCCAGTGGTTTTACATCTACATCTAGAAATTGAGTGATAATTGATGAGAATGCAGTTAACCAATTTGATAATAGGTTCTTTATGAGTGAATCCTCCTCTTTGATGAATTCTTTATAGTATATCAGATTACCCGAATCAGTTCTGACAAATACTGTGAAATTGTTTGCCCTTACATAGAATTTGGTGTTCTCTATCTGCTTGAGTTTAATAATACTCTCTATAAAACTGATGATCAGAACACTGAAGTAACCAAGTATTACGGGAAAATCAGTATTGATTATTGTATAGATAAATACAGGTATAGAGAGAAAAAGAATATAGGTACTATTCTTGAATGTAAGCAGTTCCAAATTTTCATTATTATTACCAATCACCCTGTTATTTTTGTAATCTACGTATATTATAACAATTAATGACAGAGGAATTAAAAGAATGAATAAATAAGATAATGAGATCGTTGTTCCACTCATTCTATGAAAGTTGATATAGATGATAACATTTAATTCAAGTTGTGATGCAAAAAGTGTGCTGAAAAAAATACTTCTGAACAATGAGATTTTATTATAGAATATTAAACTCACAGAGGAGGTGAGACAATAAGCACCCAGTATAATTAAGCTATCTGAGATTATTTTTATATACCAATTCTCATAATTTATACCATAAATATTGAGATAGATTGATAGAAATACCCATATAGCAACCAGTGTGTAACCTAAAATTATGAGAACTAGTATTTTTGAATACGAACTTTTCTGATACCACATATAATTCAGAATCAAAGTTTCTAATATAACTATGATACCAAATACAATAATTAGTATATTAAAATCAGTCAACAATATCATTATCCAAATTGTTGATTATAAACATACCTAGTTTTCAGTAAAATAAAGAAAATCAATTAGTATGTCTAAATTTTATATACATTGAATAATTCAAATATAATTTTCTTTTTAACATTCAAAATATTGCATTGAGACCAAATATTTATTAATTTTCATAATATATTAAATATAGGAAAATAGATATTTTCTAGAAAAAGAAATATTTATTATTTACAGTTCTAGTGTGATAGAACAGGAGTTCTAGTACACTAAAAGTGATTCAATATAAATATTAAATTGTATTATATATTTAGCGAATTAGTTTCGCGGTGAATATTATGAACAAATTAAAATTAATTTTATCAACCACAATACTGGCATTACTGATGTCCGTGATATTTGTGGCACCTGTAAGTGGTGGAATGATTGGATCAAAATCAAATGATGCAATTAAAATTGAGACTGATAAGATGATTATTGAGGTTAAAGGAGGAGCATTTAACCCATTCTTCTTTTTCTATGAAAATGGTCAAGAGGCCAATGAAACTGCACATTATAAATTCCAGCTGGATCAAATATTTGAATCTGAGGACTTGAATGGAGATATGCTTTTTGATAATGAAACTGATACAGTAGTTGCAAACTCAATGGTTGCATTATCATCATTAACATGGGAATTCAGTGAATTTGTTATTGAGAAGGATAGCAATGATATAACAACTGCAATTCATTTCAATATCACTAGTAATGATGATAAAGCATATTCTCCTGTGAATAACACAGACAATTTCTTTATTCAGTTCAGAATGCATATGGATGTTGAGAACACAGCTGAGATCAAATTTGATGTGGTAATTGATAATTATCAGTTCAAGAGCAGTACATCCATGCTTGTCATCGGATTCAAATTAATTACTCTTGAGAAGCAGAATATGGTCAGAGCAAATAATTCATTCTCTTTTGGAGATGCATATTTTGAATCTGCACCCAAAGCAAATGATAGCTTTGGTGAGACACATGTGGGGCTTTCCAATTCATTTGATGATGGGGAAAACCGTATATATCTATCATATGAGAATTTTGATGGTAGAATGGTACATGATCCAATACTAGGATTATCATCCGTTTCAAATGATCCAATCGATTCAGAACTATCAGATAATGTGAATGACGCAGATGGCTCATCAGATCAAAGCAATGGTATTGAGATACCAGAGCTGTCTAAAGAAGAGATGTTTGTGGTCAATCTATTTGCAATCTTAACTTTCCTACTAGTTCCAGTATTAATTATAAAAGCTAAAAAATAATATTATCCTATCTGATAGGATAGTTGGTGATCCTATGAATAAAATAAATTCAGAAATAGACGAAGATGAGATATTCAGTGTACTGGCTCATCCTATCCGTAGAAGAATACTCTCAACTATTTTTGAATTTGGTTATATCACCTTCACTACTATGAGCAAGGACTGGGGTATTTCAACTGGGACACTGTATCATCATCTGAAATCTTTGAAGCACATTACATATCAGAATGAAAATAATCAGTATCTGTTGAATGATAAGGGTAGAGAGATAACTGCATGGTTTCTCAAGACTGATACAGGGAAAGTAACTGTCAATAAAATTGATAGTTTCACCATGTTTATGAATCCATTATTAGATATTATTGAGAAACATAGTAAAAGATCAATCATAATCTGCTTAACTATCATAATAACAGGATTTTACTTTTCACACCTTTCAAATATAATAATTATAGGTCCAATAATTATCCAGAATAATGCCAAATACTCTATCTTTATTAATGTATTATCTTTACTATTTATCATATTCTCAATTCATTTTGTAGCATATTTTTCACATAGAAAAACTGATTATTTAATCAATGGATTGTTGATCTCAGTTACCCCTGTATATCTAGTGATCATTATTTTATCATTATTATCAATAAATATTCTATCTATTGTATGGATAGTACTCAGTATATTATTGCAGACATTCTATTTATCTGTAAATATTGCAATAACTATTAGAAATGGCAGTAAGATTGAACAGAGTATTATAACCCACATACTGATATTATATATGTTACTATTTTTCAGCTTTCAATATGTGAGTTAATGATACGAGTGTAAAATAGGTATATAATTTTTCAGCTATAAATAGATAAATTAAAAGATGTGAGTGATCATCTTATGTCTATGGTTTTTGATGCATTGTTACCAGATAATGAGGTAAAAACAGATTATAAATATCTAAAACCAGATAGAGCTAATTTAAGAGCATTACTCAGACAGAAAAGAAAAGAAGATCTTGTAACGATTATTATTTATTCAATTCAGATTTCTTTTGCTTATCTATTTTTAATAAAGTATTATGGCATACATCAGGTGATTAATCAACTAGCTCTTATTCAGTTATACAGTATTTTTATAGGGATAGCAGCATTTATAGATCAGCTATTCAATCCCGATGAGAATTCTAAATTCGGCTATTACATGCTTCTAATGATCTACTATGTAATATATAAATTTGTCATATTCGGAGGAAGCTTATATTTGATACTGCAGATCATGGGTATTGAAGTGGAGTTGCATTATTTTGAAGAGACACTGATTATTATGACTGTATTTATCAGCTGGGCAATTGGGCAGAAATTAGGATATTACTTTCAGCACAGAAGGATATTAAAAAAAGGAAATACTATTGGATTTGAGAACCTTGATGATATAGATAAATTAAAGATATTTCTTTATCAACTACATCGTAGAAGTTTCTTGAAGATGCTTATTCAAAATGGCAAGGCTAAATTCCATGATCTGTATGGAATTGATAAAGAACAGATACCCGTAGAGGCAAAACTAGTATCACTCAATCTTAGTAAATTCATGAAATATCTGAAACTCACAGATCTTCCAGAATATCAATATGTCAGTTTTGACCGGATAAAAGCAGTTAATCTATCCAAAAATAAGATAAAAAATTTCTCTACCTATATTTTCAAAATCTTTCCAAATGCAGAGATAATTGACATTTCCCACAATAAAATAAAAACAATCTCAGATAAGGCTCAAGAGGAGATTATGATGCTGAAAAGCTCGGTTGAGATAAATCTAGATGGGAATCCGGTATTCAGTTTCTAGAAACTGGAAAACTGATCAATGTTTTCCTTTGGATGACAGATTGAATGATGATACCTTTATCGATGGTGTGATAAATCCTCCACCAAATAGAGAAGATGTCTGAACTGAGTTATTTGCAGCTTCTGCATTTCTGAAGATGGATAGTATTGAATCCATCCATCTGAAATTTTTAAGTGATCCAATAATCTCTCCATTTTTTATCCTGAAAAGGCCATCCTTTGTGAGACCGGTACACGTACCTTCTGGTGCATTGACAAAATTATTGTAGAACAGATTTGTGATATAAATCCCATCATCTATTGCTGAAATCAAATCCTCCTCTGATCTGTTACCTGGAAGTATCACTCCAGTCTGGAAAAGTGGTATCTCTCCTGCAAATCCAGTTGAATTTCGTCCATTACTCTCCACACCGAGTAATCCAGCAGTTCTACGATTGTAGGCATAGGATTTCAGTACACCACTATCAATGTATTTAATTGGTTCAGATGGTACGAGATCAATATCAAAACGTCTGTTTGCATAGTGTTGGAGATCATCTGTTGCATCCAACACACTAATTCCTTTATCAACAATATCTGCCCCAATTTTATCCTTGAGAAATGATCTATGTGTGATCAGTGCCTCAGCACTAGTTGCCTGTATCATAAACATCCATAATGCATTGACTGCATCTGGCCCAAGTACTGTCTCATATCTACCTGTATCCATATCCTGTTGGTTCAATCCATCCACTGCCTTCTGTGCCACTCTTTCAGCTGTTTTATCCATTTGAAGATCTTCCAGATTTGTCGCAGCTACCCTTGCAGATGATCTAGATTCATTCTCACCACTGTATGCAGCCATATTAATCACAGCAGATATTTTAGATCCAGTATTTTTTGCAAGTACATCAAATGAATTCAGATTTACCGTCTCTGTTTGAATATAGTGTATATTTCCCGCAACAGTTCTAATTGCATCTGATACCTCTGTCTGATCAATCAGATATTTTATTGTATCAGAGATCTCATCCACATTTGTTTGATAATTATTTCTGCCAGCTTTTCTGTATGTTGGTTGATCCTCCACAAAACCAGGAAAGTCTTTATCAGCTGCTGAGTGTCTGCTAAGAGTGAGTGCACTATTAACCATTCTAGGTATATCTTCAATTAGAGTTCCTCTGAATACTCCAATCTGATTTGCAATTTGTGTAATCAGTTTGATCTCAGTTGTATTTCTAGATACATTCTGGGTGATATGGTTCTCTCCAAATCTAGTACCAATATTTTTTATTCTGGATATACTTACTTGTGAATTATCTGCACCCTGTTTTTTTGCCTCCTCAATTATCAATTTCGATATTTCTGTAAGGTTCATTAAATTCCCATCCTCACATCTTCAAATCTGGTCCATGGTCCTCCATGTGATACGATTCCAACCTGCATAGTTGGACTTCCCTTGCCACAGTAGGGCAATCCATATATCTGTGATTCTCTAGTTAATCCAGAGGTAGATCCCCAGAATTCAGGTGATATTCCCTGATATGTGACATCTTTCAACATGGCCTTTATCTCTCCATCTATTATCCTATATCCAATCTGGGTATTGAATTGGAAGTTCAATCTTTTATCATCTATTGAATGAGATTTCCAGTTCAATGCATAGATACCATTTTTTGTATCCTCAATCAATTCTTCTATATTTTTGAAAGAACCATCTGAACCTTGATCTGGTGTCTCAAGATACATATTATTCATTCGGATGATTGGTACATTTCCAAAATTCTCAGCTCTTGAATTTCCAGATGATTTCTCTCCTAGTATAGATGCATGTTCTCTATCTGATTGGTAGCCTGTAAATATACCATTTTTTATAATTGATACAGGACGTGCCTTCACCCCTTCATCATCATATTTGAAACTTCCCAGTACATCGTGCATACTTGGATCCTGTGTGATATTCACCAATTCATTTCCATATTGTGTACCAATCTTATCCGGAGTCATCCAAGATGTGCCTGCAAAGTCTGCCTCATAGCCAAGTACTCTATCTAGCTCTGTTGGATGTCCAGTAGATTCATGAATTGTTAATCCCAGCATATATGGTTCCAGAATTAATGATCCACATAAATTTACGGGACATCTCTCTGCAATTGTTACCAGATCACTGAGTTCTTTCCTCACCTTTATCGCAGTAGCTAAGGGATTGAATTCCTCAACTGCTTCCCAACCTCTGTTTTTGAAATTCTGTAAATTACGTGATTGTATCTCACCTGCATTGACTGCAACTCCCATTACAGATACACCTGTATACATAATTCTTTGTTCAATTCTATTACCATCTGAAGTATACAAATTGATATTTTGATCTCTAGATCTGTATGATGCCAGTGTCATTTTCACATAATCTCCAGAGGTGGCAAGATTTGTCTCCTCTATTATACTGGCTTTCTCCTCATAATTCATATCAAAAGGATCCTTATCAATTTTAACAGTGAATTTATCATCATATACTTTTTCTTCAGATAATTTGATTTTATTCTTTCTACTTACTCTTGAAGATGCTTTTGCAGTTCTCCAGGATAGTTCTGCTGCATCCAGTATTCCCTCATTACTGAGATCATCTGTTGCTGCAAATCCCCAGGCATCATTCATACGAATTCTTATTCCAACCCCTTTATTCTCATTAAATCCACAATTGTATGGTAGGCCATTTCTGTATTGTATTATTTCTTCTTTATGATCCACAAATCTCAGCTGTACCAACTGATATCCAAATCTGTTTGATAATAGATCAAATACCTTTTCTACAATTTCTTCCACTATTTATAATCAGGACGGAGATATAAAAATATAGAAGGTTTGGAATTGTTGTATTGAGAGTTATTGGGAAATTCGCGGAGAATATAATGTGATAGAAGATTAAACTTGTACATTTCCCATGAAAAATTAAACTGAAAAAATAGTTTATCAAAAATCTCAAAATAAGAATATTGCAATACCAGTGAATCATGAAGAACCCTGAAGTAATTCTGGGAATTGAGTAAATCAATTTTGCACAACTGATTGTAAATCTCTCACAACGGATTAGTATTTCCGATAATTAAATTACTAATTTTAGTATACCAAGATCTGAGAGATAAAATGTAATCACATATATAAATATAGACTTTAATTTGTTTCAATCAGCTAAATTTACGTATTTCGAATTATTGTTTAATAAATTAATTATTTTCGAATTATAATCTCTCATACTGTATTTAATTGAAATTCTATTAAATTACACCTTGGAATAAACTGAAAAAAAGTACTGTTTTATTTTTTACGGATCCCAATTTAATATTTTATGATAAGATGTAAAAAATGTAATTAGTTTTAGTAAATTATTGAAAATAAATGTTGATTATGTTTAAATACTTGCAAGGAGCGAGAAAAGTTACTTGTTCAAGATTAAAATCTTGAGTGGTATATATGAAAACCAAATATTACACGATATTATTGATATTTGTCCTAGTTGGAAGTAGTTTTTCCGTACAGGCAATATCAGGCAACAATGAAAATAACCCGATTGTGATGAACAATATGAGTGATGGATTTTCAACAGATAATTCTATTTCAAATGATATATCTGCGAATAATCCAATGATTAATAATCCAATGATTATTAACCAAGATACACTAAACCAGTTCTCACCAACACAGGATAGAATTGAATCCCCAATCTATTCTGGATATCATACTATTGAGAAGGAAAAATTACCCGATGGATTAATGTACTTTTCAGAGATCAACAGTAATCTATTCGATCAATTTCAGAGTAGAGATGCAATCATCAAAGTATATGATGATTCAAGAATTGAGTTGATTGTTAAAAGTACATCAACAACACTTACACTACCCTCTGATATATTGCTAAAATATGATGTCAAGATAATCAGAAAATATGCAGACCTTGATTCATTCACAGTTAGTGTAGCAGATTATAAAATGGATAGCTTCATCAGAGAAGTATCCACACTATCTGAAATTGTATATATTGAGCCTAATTTCTATAAACAGGCCACTTTCATTCCAAATGATCCTGAATGGGCAAATCAATACGGTCCACAGATTATAGGTATGGAGACTGCATGGGATGTACAGATGGGAAATAACAGTACATTGGTTGCAATAATCGATACTGGAATTGATTATACACATCCAGATCTTGGAAACTATCTACCATTGGGATATGATTTCTTCAATGATGATGCAGATCCATTTGATGATAATGGACACGGTACACATGTAGCCGGAACTATTGGTGCAACTATCAATAATGGTATTGGTGTTGCAGGAGTTGCAGCCACCTCTTTCTTTGCAGAGA
This sequence comes from archaeon, assembly GCA_024280435.1. Lineage (GTDB taxonomy): Archaea > Asgardarchaeota > Heimdallarchaeia > Heimdallarchaeales > Kariarchaeaceae > JAJRQD01. Next base: position 20,463 of record JAJRQD010000329.1, read on the forward strand.
AGTTTCTAGATGCAGGAGGATATGGATCAGATATAGATGGTGCCAATGCAATCATTCATGCAGTAGATCAGGGTGCAGACATTCTTTCCAACAGTTGGGGAGGAGGTGGATACTCACAGACACTTGCAGATGCAGTTGCTTATGCAGTGAGTTCTGGAGTAATTGTAGTGGCTGCATCTGGTAATGGAGCAACCAATGCCCCAAGTTATCCCGCTGCATATCCAGGAGTAATATCTGTCGGAGCAACAGACATCAATGATGAGTTGGCATACTTCTCAAACTGGGGTGAGAACCTAGATATTGTAGCTCCAGGAGTTGATATAGTATCAACCTTTCCTGGTAATTCATATGTATATTATTCTGGTACTTCTATGGCCACCCCCCATGTATCTGGTGCACTATCATTGTTAATGGCACATTACCCAGATTACACACCTAGTATGATTGAGAATTTACTGTACAATACTGCCACAGATCTGGGAACACCTGGATGGGATGAATACTTTGGTTGGGGAAGCATTGATGTGAGCACTGCAATCTATGGACTACAGGATCATGATTTACTTGCAAGGCTTGATGTACCCAGGATAATTCCACAAAATACCAGTTTAGCTATTGATGCAGCAGTTCAGAATAATGGACTGATGAATGAAACTGCTATCAGCATGAATGTCACAGTAAATGACATACTTATATATTCAGACTATATTCCTACATTATTATCCGGTGATACATACAGTGTATTGTTGGATTACTTACCAGCAGGACTGGGTGAATACAATATATCATTGGATATAACAGAGGTATTTGGTGAGAATATCACCTCTAATAATCATGTTATGAAGACTGTTGTCGTATCAGATCCGGTGATCAATCCACAGACTGGAGATATGATGGTCTACAGTACAAGTATGTTCAATAATCAGACCACAAATATTCCATTTGATCTGAAATTCCTTGTACATGATGCATCTGATAAAACAAATGTAGAATTTGGTTTGTATTTTTATGATGAATATATGCAGGAAGAGGTTTTGATTGATATAATGTATGTCAATACAATTACCCGTGAGACTAATCTATGGGATTATTTCCCCTACTGGATACCAACAACTCTTCAAATAGGTGATACATTCCCATTATTCACACAAGCTCAACCTGCAACAGTGGTAGGTGAGACTAGCTTCTCCTATTATGGTGAGATAATGGATGTTTGGATAGTTGATGATGGGTATGAACTGGTATACTTCTCCAAAGCAGATGGAATACTGTTCAATATAGTTGATTATAATTATGATCCAATTATTTATTCAATGGTATATACAAATATACTACCATTCTCTCTTGAGAATGTAAAAATTAATTTGATCAAGCCAATCTATGCAGTATCAGGTGAATATACAGATATCAATTTCTTGATCTGGAATACCGGAGAAAACTCATTCACAAGTAATATAGAAATGTATGTGGATGCTGAGATGATCTATTCCAATAGCACCACACTAGTTTCTGGTGAGTATATGTATGCCAGTGCAAGCTGGTTTGCCAATAGTACTGGTATTTTTGATATTAATTTACTTGCAAATAGTGTATCTAACGAGTTGTATTTCGATGACAACTCGGATTATTATCAATTAAATGTACTTGATCTGCAGAACTACAATATGAGTTATCCTGCATACAGCTGGTATGATGCCATGACTAATGGTGTTAATCTAGGCCTGATTGGAGATGATACTTACATAGGAGTGGATATGCCCTTTGCATTCAGCATGTATGATATTCCATTCAGTACTGTTTATATCAGTTCCAATGGATGGCTATCTTTTGGTGAGACAGATCCTTACGAATTCTATGGATCAGCATTTCCAAATGCAGATCATCCATTCGCAGTATCTGTATTCTGGAGTGATCTTATAGCAGAGAATAATGTGTATGCATGGTCTACCAGTGAATTTCTAGTTATAGAGTTCAATAATTTCAATTATCTATGGGATGAATTTGCAGGAACTTTTGAGGTGGTATTCTTTGCCAACGGTGATATACTATTTCAGTATCAGAATATGGGATATGATCAGACTATCAAAGGTTTGAATTATGGTCTTAATCTTGCATACTACAATGTAATTCCAGATGATCTATCCTTCGTGACTGACTTTGCAATAAGATTCAGTTTGTCTGTAAGTAATGATTTCCTGATTACAGATATGTATGTACCAGATATTGAGGAAGGAAATAGTGATTTCATATACGCATTTGTATCAAATGTGGGTACTGAGACAATGTATGATGTGTATCTGTATCTATTTATCAATGATGAGATCAAATCTGCAATGTATACACAGGTATTACCTGCGGGTGAGAACCTTACACTGATATACTACTGGCAGAATGTAGCAGAGGGTGATTACACCATCATTGCAGATGCTCCACCAATGCCGGGAGAGGATGTAATTGATAATAATATCAAAGAGTATCAGATGCATGTGGGTCCAGTACATGATCTTCAAGTATTACTGGATATTTATTTTGATGGAAATATGTATGTCATTACTGTAATCGTAGAGAATATAGGTGATTTTGATGAGAATTATATACAGTTTGATCTGTACATTGATGGAATTCTTGTGAATATTGGTTTCCTAAGTTATCTTGGTGCAGGTACTATTGCGGCTACTGGGTATTTCTGGACGGATTACACAGATGGATCACATGACATCATGGCATATGTGCACCCTGTATTTGAAGAGGAGAATATTGATAATAACACTGCATATGACACACTGATAATTGGTGATCTGGCATTTGTAAATTTCATTGTCTTTGATGAGAATACAGGAATACCAGTTGCCAATGCATCTGTGATGTTATATGACATGGTAGGTAATTACTCAGTGATAGGTTACACAGATGAATTCGGAGAATTTTATGTGGAAGTACCTCTTGGAGAATACTATATAATAGTAACAGCGGAAAAATATTATATATATGATACCTATGCACTGTTCGATAGTACAATGTATTATGAATTATACATTGGGTTGACACCAGAGCAGAGTAGTAATTATGCAATTCTAGAAATTCAGTTGTATGATAATGAAACAGGTAATCCTATTGTTAATACAAATGTTTATCTGTATAATGCCAACACAGGTGACAGTTACAGTGGTATAACAGATGTAAATGGTTTTGTATCTTTTGAAATCACACTTGGTGAGTATTACATAGATATATATCCTTATGGATACAATTACATCAATGATCATCAGATATTTGATCAGAGTGGAAACACATACAGTATGGTATACTTTTTGATCCCATGGGGTATTGAAGGTACAGCATTTGTTGATATTAATGTTACGGATGAGGTGACTGGAAATCCAATTGCCAATGCATATGTAAATTTGTATAATGCAAATACAGGTCAGGACTACTTTGGAACAACAGATGCAAATGGATTTGTATCATTTGAGGTTTCAATTGGAGAATACTCCCTAGATATATTTGTTGAGGGATATAACAACTACAATACAATAGAGTTGTTTGATGTAAGAGATACATACTATACCGTATCTGCATTTCTTACTCCATGGCCACCAGAGAATGTACAGGTATTATTCAGTATCTATGATGAATTAACTGGTACTACAATCTCAGATGCAGAGATTATCATGTACAATTTGTACACAGGTCAATAATATACATTTATCACTGATATAAATGGACAGGTATATGGAAATGTTTCAGTAGGAGAATACTATGTTTCAATATCTGCTATGGATTATCTAAACTTGAATAGTTTTTTATTGCTAGATATACCAGATAGTTCCTATGAATTCACAATGTATCTGACACCCCTTTCATCATTACTATCAACAACAATCTCATTTGAGATATATGATAATAGTACAGGCTTACCACTTGAGGGTGTACAGATATATATGTTCAATTACGATCTTGATATTGAATATATGTTTACCACAGATGCTAATGGTATGGTGGTAGCAAATATCACCTTGGGCAACTATCAGGTAACAGTCATGCAATCAGGTTATATATCCTATGAATTCCAGGATCTATTTGACCAACAGGGTTATGTATATAATGTAATTATTTACATGGTATCTTTACCTGTAAAAGATATTGAATTTATCACACCGGTACAGGGAGAGATGCTGGAAGGAGGAACAATCTATGCAGAGATTAATGCCACAGATCTATCATTAATATCTTTTATTGAGATATACATCAATGGTGTTTATATCACCTTAATTTATGGAGGATCAGATTCTTTCATCATTCCCATATTCATGAATGGAACAAATTTCATCGAATTATATGCATTTTGGACAGATGGTTCCATCGGTTACACATCCATTAGTATTGAATCATATAATGTGATCTCAACACTGGATATTAATCCCGGAGATTATTTTGTTTTGGAATTACAATATTTAGATGGTTCTAACAGAACAATATATTATGAATTTGATGTATTGAACTGGGTATCTGAATTTGAGGTATATATTAATTTCACATTATTTGAGGACGGTATTGCTACTATGAATTTCTATCTGGTTGTAAATCTGATAAATGGATATATCAGTGATGCAGATTTCAGCTGGATCAATGCACATTTCTTTGTATTCAGTAACCTTGATGCAGGTAATACTGGTTTACCAGATAAAAGTGCATTTATTGGCTGGGGAGATGTGTACACTGTTGTTGGAGAGACTGTTTGGAATGGATATGATGTATGGATCATGCAAAATATATATATGGATGAGATGTACATCATCAAATCCAATGCATTGATGACTTCTTTCTATTATAAGGATACAATACAGGGTAATATGATAGATAGCTCATTCTTCGTAAATCAGGTACCTGTGTTTGAAGTTACTCCATTTGATTTTGATTTTGAACAGGGAACTTTGAACAATACAGTTGCTTGGATTGTATCTGATGATGATCCATATTATTATCAGATTTTTATCAACTCAGCTGAGGTAATGAATGGTACATGGATATCCAATGAGATGATTGTTCTGAACCTTGATAACCTCGTTATGGGTAACTATTCTATTATTATATATGTATACGATATGTATGGAAATATGATATTTGATGAGGTAATTGTAGGTGTATATGTTTCCACAGTTACTCAGATCATAGGTTCTAAAGATATCAGCTATGAACTGGATTCAACTAATAACCAGATTTCATGGGAGATCAGTGGTGAATTAACAAAATATACTGTAAGCAGAAATGGTGAACTTATCATCTCAAGTGATTGGGATGGTGAACAGTTTATCATTCTCAATATCGATGGATTGAAAGTAGACAAGTATGAATTTATACTGACTGTATATGATATCAATGATAATATATATACAGATACTATTGTGGTGTATGTATTACAGGGAAATGAGGTATCAGAAAAAATTGAGGAAGTTCAGCCTGGATTTGAATTTTTCCTATCAATCCTTGCAATTATTGGATTGGCAGGTATATTTGGAAAGAAATACATTCTGAAAAAATAAACTGAATAATACAATTAAAGAATAGGTTAAAATATTACAGATTATAGTGGATTTTTAATTTTTTATACATTATCAATATAGGAAAAAGCACAATAGAGATATAGAAAGGTGTTTTGGTCACAATACTTGAACTGACAGATATTTCGGGTTCTGATATTTCTGGAGCAATTTCCACAATCTCATCAAAGACAAAAGAGGTCAGTTTATTATTGTACTCAATTATAGTAACATTTGCTTTGAATAATTGCATCCCCTCAATATCATTGATTAGATTGATTGCAGATGATAGTAGTAGTATATTAACCACACCTGCTCTCTTACTACTGGGAATATATTCCCATGTCAGATGATCTTCTAGCGTACTGCTTATGTCAACATTTACCTGATATTTATAGAAATCATTGTTATTGAATATATCAACAGACCACTTTACATATCCCGCACTTGATAACAGATCTATTATCTGTTTGGAATCCAGATCTTTATTAGAACTGGCAAGTTGAGGTGAATTATCATCAACCCAGATTGAGAATGACGTATAGGTGACGTTATACGCAATTTCAAATAAAATCTCATCTGCCAGTATTTTAGATGTAGAAAGTTCTAGATATGAATTATTGATATTGGAAACAATATTGTAACTTACAGAAGTTTTATCTCCCTTGTAATCAACTGAATACATTTTAATTGTTAAATTATTGAGACTATCATCCATCAATTTTAATTTGAACAGTGTGGATGTATCTCTCTGTGCATATGATAATCCCTGTACTCCATTCTCTGCAACTATCCAATCAATCAATCTATCTCTGATTACTGCATCCTGTGTGGTATCTCTCCAGTTTCTAGCATTCACAATAAATGCCCGTGCACCGTTGTTTGCAAACATACCAACTGCGGTTGTATCTGTGGAGGTACCAAAAATAGGCATTCCTCTGCTTAGATAATTGATTCCGCCTCTACTCAGATAGGGTGCGAGATCATTGTACATATCTGAACCATTCAATGCATTTGTATAAAGATAGGTGAAGTCATCTCCCACTGTTGATATTGTCTTTACTCCAAGTATGGATAATAAAGATTTGATAGATTGCTCATCAACTGTTGTAAGTTCAAAATTATTGTCATAGATACTGGTTCCACCAAAATCCAGTATAATATCACCTCCTCTGTTGATAAACTGAGAGATTGCAAGCAATTCACTGGATCTTAGTAAAGTATCTCTTGATATATCATGATCAAAATAACTTGGAGACTGTAATGTGAATGCAGATGGTAGCCACAATACATCATATCTTGATAGTATATCCGTGGTGAGATCTCCAGAAAGTATCTCGTCAACCCATATATTTTTTGATTTGAATGCTGTAATCATATCATTCATATCTTTTCCATAGAACCTATCTAGTCTACCATTTGTTGAAGATTCCATTACTGAATCCCATGGAGAATGCAATAGATCTATGAGAACATTGTAATCTGCTGGTGGATTGACAGTGATACTGAGAAAAATACTCTGCTCACCTCCATCAGGCGTATTCAGATAGATATACCCCTCATACAATCC
>JAJRQD010000330.1 GCA_024280435.1 archaeon
ATAACCAATCCATTATCAAACGTATAAAAATTAACTCGTCCATAATCCTGTAGATTATATATTCTGAATGGATATCTCTCAGATATTCTCTTATCATCAAGTAATACTTTTCGTAGGCTTTTCTGATAGACTTCCATAAGAAATACAACATCCCAATCGCCCTCTAAAAGATGTTCTCTTATTTTATCAGCCCTTACCATATCCCCATACCCTGGAAAGTGAAGAGCTGCATTGTATGAAATAATTCGCATTGAGTGATTGCTCTGAAAAAAAACTACTTAAAAAATATAATCAATAAAATATCAGATTAATTCAATTTTTTTAATTATTTTTAATGTTCTTGTATCTCTCACGATTACTGTTGATCTACATCCATATATCAGATAATCGTTATACGTGAGCATAGATGATATTTCTGATTCAGATTCCAGGATACTGTTCTGAAATTCATAATTAATTGGATCATAGATGTATATTCTATCTGCTGATGCTACAAATAAGTATCTACTATTCGCCACAATACCGCGTATATCTGATTTATAACCAATTTTCCTGGCTAGTGGTTTGAGCTCAACACAATTCCATATTAATATCTGAGCTGGATTTCCAGTACCCACAATCATTGATTCATTGTGTATTACTGCTCTGACAATCCGACCTGCTTCTATATCAATTTTCTTTACCTGTTGGAAATTATTCTTACTCCAGAATCTGAGTGCAGAGACAGTTCTAGAACCATCTCCCGTGATGAAATGTCCATTCACAGAACTTACGGTGTGTATTCTGGGATATTCCACCTCAACTCTGTGGATTTCTTCCAACTTATCGATGTCGAATATGTGCATTACATTATTAAAACCTATACTGTAGAGGTATTGAGTATCCACATGTAATTTTGTCACTCCAAGACTATGATCAATAGTTTTTATGAATTTATATTCAGTTATTGTGAATATCTGGATCTCTTCCTGCAATATACCCACAAATAAATACTGATCATTTGCAGCAATACATCTCACCTCACTTTGAAAAGTGATAGTGTGAACTCTGGTAAAACTCTCAACATCATATATTTCTAGTCTATAGTCTCCCATTGCTATAAAAAGTAAATTATCCCTGATTAATAGATCATTGATAACTGATTGAGTAGGCTCATGCACACATTCTATTATGCTAGCAAGAATATAAAAAAAGTTTTGGTAAAAATATATCTTTCGATCAAAATTTTGGGTTTCAGTAATCTTTATTGTGTATTATTTTACTTTTTTTAGTAAATTATATTACAAGCTCTCATCAATTACATTATCAACACATTATACCTCTATATTATCCCTGTATTATATTGCATTAATAGAATTGACTGAGTCAATAATTTGTGGATATTGTAGACCAAATCTCCTATTTATCTGACAAGGCGTACACATACCTTGAACATGAGAATTTTGCATTTGCATCCCAGTATTTTGAGGATGCTGCAAATATGGCAAGACAATTATTCATGCAGAATCCACATTATGATAATTTACTACCTCTAATAGAGACATTATCCACCCTGGCAGTTGATAGCCGTTCTAAAATCGATATTAAAATAGCTAATTTTGCAAATGGTAACACCGCACCTCAAATAATATACAATACATTCCATGGACCTGCAATACAAGAAGAGGTAGCAAAAACTAGAAGCAGGAAAATAAAAAAAAAGAAGAAGAAAGAATTATTCTTCAGCTATCAACAGTTGGCACTTGAGAATAAGCCTATTTTTGATCTAGAGCCTACCACTATGCAACTTGAAGTAGGTAAGAACCTGGATGAGAATAAACCACTGTACTGGGCACCAGAAGATCTGATGAATGGAATCGTCACCATAACTGGTGGCTCTGGATCGGGAAAGACACAATGTCTGAAATTACTGGCTCATAAACTGAATGAGCAAAATATACCCTGCCTCATATTTGATCTACATGGCGATATTGATATAGGAATTGATACCATATCTCTTGATTATATTGGCGAATTTGGTGTCAATCCAATGGAGTTGAGTTCAAAATCTAGAATTGATGGTGGGCCTATTCCTCATATCAACAGGCTAATGACTCAGTTCTCATATGCAGTAAAGAATAAATTCTCATCAACGCAGTCATCGTGGCTGAGAAACCTACTATTGTTTGCATACAAAGATTATGGAATAGTACAGGAGGAGCCATCCACGTGGAACAAACCACCACCCGATTTCAGGTTCCTGCTCAAATTAATCAAGAATGCAGATAATATCATTATGGAATCAGAGGATGAGGAATTCATCAGAGTACTTGATCTGATAACCAAGAGTACCAAGGTGGCAGTTGAGAACAGATTAGTATCAATACTGGAACATCCAGCCTTTTACAGTAAAAAGAAGATACCAATAGATGAATTAAGAGAAAAATCATTCAGAATACTGTTAAAACCATTGAATACGATTGATATGCAGTTTCTTGCCTCTGATACGATCATTCGTCAGATATTTGCATACTTCAAATCTCTAGGGCATGTAGATGCATCAAAGGGTGATGACAAGTTGAGAATATTCATTATCATCGATGAGGTGAAGGTATTCACTGGATTCAAAGGAAAGATAAATGATCCATATCACATACTGAATACAATTGCAACAGAGGCCAGAAAATTCGGTATTGGGATGATACTTGCATCTCAGATACTTGCTCATTTCGGGCGTGATATCAGATCAAATGCAGCCACAAAGCTAATACTCCGGACTATGGATAATGATGAGACAAAGAGGTGTTCTAAGGAGATGAAAATCAAGATTGATCGGGTGGCTAATATCACAAGACCTGGAGAGGGCTTCATCATCACCAGCAGAGATAAAGATGCAAGGCATATTCAACTGGCAAATTATGATGATATTGTGAAGTGCAAAATATGAAACTATTTCAAAATTTAGCCTTAAATTTATATAACTATTGAACTATATTTATTTTGTATTAAGTTGAATTCATTTTATTACAGTAAAATCACATTAATTTAATGAAATTTCTTATTTTCTGCCCTTCTGAGAAGCATTGAGGGTCTTTTGTAAACATATCATTGTTGATCACAAATGCCATTCCTCTGCAACCCCCACCGCATTGAAGTATCAGATCGCAATCATTGCATTCGGAGATACTGGTTCTCTTTCTGATTTTCTTCAACAAAGGATTGAATAGCCATATATCAAGTAACTTGTTGTTGGCTATATTATCCACTGCAACAGGTAATCTTCTGCAGGCAAGTACATCACCATTTGTAAGCAAATCCAGTAGAAATTGACCGGCAGAACATCCACCATATGAATTACAATTATGTTCCTCATTCTCTTTCTTTATTATTGCATCAAATGGGTCTTTATGCACAATATCAACTGATATCTCCTTTTCGTGTAGAAATTCATATAATTCTCTTGTCTGTTGTGCAGTCAGCTCATTCAAACCCATTTTATTTCCTATTGGAATAAATCTACCAAAATTGATACGATGTACTTTTAGATCATCTGCAAGGTCTGCTAATTGATCTATCTCATCAAAATTCTCCTGCATCACAGTAACCATGATGGTAACCTCAATCCCTGCTGATAATAATGCATTGATACCTCTGATTGCCCTTTCAAACTGACCTTTTCCACGAATATTATCATGTGTATTCTGCATTCCATCAAGACTTACCTGTGCCAGGGTCAAACCGTGTTCTCTCAGCTTAAGTGCAGTTTTATCATCTATCAAAGTACCATTGGTGAGTAATCTGGGCTTAATTCTGTGTTTTACCAGATATTTAATCGATTTATATATGTATGGCCACTGCATAGGTTCTCCACCGGTCAAATAGACAATACCTCTTAATTTACTCATTTCAAGTATCTCTTGTAGTTGTGCAATAATATCTTTGAATTTATCAAAGCTGATGTGTTTATTCCAATCCTCACTGTAACAATGTTTACAACGAAGATTACACTCCTCAGTGACATGTAATTGTAGTGCAAAGGTATTATCTGCATCAAGTAAAAAGCAAACGGGGGTACTTGTCTGTAGATTCATCCGCCACAACCTCCGCATCCGCCACAACCTCCGCATCCGCTACAACCACCACAACCACCACTTGAACCACTACCTCCACTTGTCACAAAAGTATAGGTAAATATTCCACTGTAACTTGATATTTTGAATGACTTTCTGATCAGTATACCAACTATGGTGTAGGCTCTCATAACAGTATCCACCTCTCTTATCTGAGACGGCAAGAATATGCTGTTATCATAGCCAAATACAGGAAGATATTTCATGGTATCTTTGTCAAGATAATCTAGAAATTCGCCTCTATCCAAAAATCCATTTACAACTCTTCCATAAGGACTCAATATACTGGAAAAAGGATAGTACAATGATATTAAGAATACAGTTGCAAATCCAATGAACCTCTCAATAGATATTAGGTCTTTATACAACCAGCCCATTATGAAAGCAGGAATTATTGACAGAACAAGGATATAATTTGCTTTGAACAAGAATTTCATATCATTCTCTAACTGCTTATCAAAAGTTTGTCGAATTGAGGTTAAATTATCGAATTCAGTTGCAAATACTAGCTTTTGATGTGATTGATACTCTGAAAAATTGAAGTTCATTGAGTCATTATCCGTTACAATTATGTTCTTTAATTCATTTTTATCAAGCTTTTTATCAGCAGGTTCATATTTTTTTAATACCCCATCATCTTCAATTGTTTCAATATTTGCTCCAAAAAGTATATATTTTTCAAATACAGTACCAAAGAATGCATGTCTCTTACCTTTATTCAGATAAAGAAAATATGCTGGTGGTATCATATCAAATCTTAGCTCACTGTTCATATCCTTTTTTCGATTATATTTCACAGCAACTGATATTATCAGTATAAATAACAGCAATGTAATGGCATAAATTAATCCAGTATTGCTATCTCTGGAGTATAACTTTGTTATGAACACAGGCTTTGCTTCGTAAACATCCAAGTTGCTAAATCTATGATTTAGATCAGAGCCATTGTAATTCATTCCCTGAGTATCAATAAAACTCTCTCCCTCGGGTAGATGTATCTTGTATACCTTCTCCAGTACTTCTATACCATATCTGAAACTATTTGGTAGCCAAATTTTATTTCCATCATATGTCTGTATAATTGAATTGATCAAATCGAACTCAATGTGTAGTGTTCTTATCTGGCCCTGTTCTATCCTTGTATTGAACACCCATTCAATCTCTATATATTCACCAATATCAACAATCGCAGTACTGAGATCACCAAATTCATCACTTACTTTTAAATTATCAATATAACTGTTTGCCCTTGGCATTTCAAATTGTTTGAAGCCATAAGTCTTGTAGCCCCCTAATACTGCATATTGCATATCAATTACAATTCTCATATTTCCACCTGCATCGGGATATACTGATAGAATATAGTAATTTACTCGACTTGTATCAGTACTATCACCATATATTTTATATGAATCATAATTACTATCTGTATTAGCTGTACCTAGAATAAATGATAAAATAATTACAAATGATATAATAATGTACTTTCCTCTGATATTAAATGGGTTTATCAAGTTCATATATTTTTTTAAGATATAATCAACTATAAAATATTAATTAGAAATTTGATTTTAATTGAATATTATTTAATTGCTCACTGAAATCTAACTGGTGATAAACTCATCCATTTTCACCTTGGTCTTGCAAGCTGGGCATTTCTGCCCGAATACATAGGTTGGTAATAGATGGTCCTTATGGTAATTAGCAGAGCATATCGGACATGTCAATTTAACTGCCTCCTCCTCAAAGCCCCACTGACATATATGGCAGTGTTGCATGGTAAATTCACAGTCTGTACACTTGATAATACCTGTTGGCAACATAAGACTACATTCTGGGCAGATATGCATACCTTCTGAGAACCTTATCTTAATATACTCTCTTGCGAATTCAGCCACCTTCAATTTGCCAAGATAATGATGATTGAAGCCATCAAGTTCAAGATTATCAGACAGATCAAATTCTCTTAATTCCTCAAATCTATCCAGTTTATCTGGTAATTCTCTGATACGATTATTCTTAAGCTGTATTATCTGTAGCTTTTTCAACTTATGAAATTCTGCTGGAATACTTTTGATCTTGTTATTATTCAATTTCAAAAATTCCAGATTAGCAATATTTACAACGCCTTCTGGGATCTCCTTCAATCCGTTATTCTCACCCTCCAGTGTATTGATATTCACAAGATTTCCAATATCTGCTGGAAGAGATGTTATCATATTATTGTTAAATTTCAGTACTTTCAATGAGATCAATTTACAAATAGATGCGGGCAATTCTGTGAGTTCATTGTATTCAATATGCAATTCCTCTAGATTTTTAAAATTGCTCATGTCTGGTAAGCTCTCCAATCTGTTGTTTGTGAGCACAATTCGCTTTAGATTTCTAAGATTACGTATCGAAGCCGGTAATTCTACAAGTTTATTATCTTTGAGAAAAAGTATCTCAATAGATGATAACTCACCAATACTATCTGGCAATCTGTTTATATTTTTCCCCTCAATAGAGAGTATGTTTATCTGATCATCAAGGAATATAGTTTCGATCGCAACTCCTAGCTCACTCTTGAATTTATCAAGCAATTCTATCTGATTCATAATATGAATGAATATCTACACAAGATAAATGTATTTGTTTTCAATTATACCAAATTTGTCAGAGAAGGTATAATTGGAAGCAAAAAAATAGTGGAATTGATCAATACTTATTCTGCTGTGAAAATATAAATAGTTCTATATTGAATGATGTAAATCATTTATTCATTTCTGTTTTTTTTTGTTAATAGAACAGAGTTACAAACAATGAATTTTAATACTTTAAGTTAAATTGGGTATTTAGGGAAAAAATCTATGGATTTTTCTCTGTTTATACTATGTATAAACGACAGTTAAGTCAACATAAACGGGCTTTAGCTCAGCCTGGTTTAGAGCGGCCGGCTGTAGTTCACACGAACGCGTCCTGAGAATACGATGAAGGCACGTCAGTAGAAACCGGCAGGCCCCGAGTTCAAATCCCGGAAGCCCGATATAGGTGTACAGATTTTTCTGTATACCTTTTTTTAATTTAAAATAAATGTTTATCAGTGAAATACAATAAATTTTATGTTAGTATCATTCTATAGACCGACAAGAGATAAATACAAAGTTCTTATCGAATATTCTGCATTTCCAAGTGATCATTATGCAATTGCATCACAGGTAAGAATTAGAGGATACAATCCAAAAGATGCAATTATAGAGTTAAAACCATCAGATGGAGAGATTGTCACCACGGAAGATATCAGTAGAATTATGTCAAAACATGGGAGTGATGTTTGTGTTTCTTTCCAGAACAGGAGGTTCCTTCTGGTGGTTCGGGTAATTCTTCCAACTCACCTTTCAAAAAACGATCCACAATAATATCAAGGGTTTCATTCTCATCTCCCCTGAATATTTTTACACCTGCATTTGACAGATGTTTGTAGGGATTGGATCCAAGATGAGGTGCAATTGTCACCTCCACATTATTCTCCTTTGCTTTGGTCCATGGGGAGATTTTCCACCAAAATGATGGTTCTCATTATTAATCAACATAGTTGACTTATTCTCTGTATCATATAACAGATACACTCGGGTGTGTCCAAAACGCTTGTTCAACCTGAGGTTCTTGAGCTCAGTACTTGCTTTCTCATCTTTTCTCAGCTTCAATGGCAGAAATAATCTTGTCATGTATGATTTCTAGCTGCAATTAAATATTAACTTTGCTAAATAAACAGGTTTAAAAAATAAACAATTGGAATAAAGTATACATACAATGAAAATATAGCAATAATAAATTCAATATAAATTCCACTGTGGAATTCATTCTTTAAAGGAATAATATTCATCCAAAAAATCACATACTTGAAATAAAATGAGATATTTGAATATATTATTCTATCCGCAATCACAGTGAACATCTATGCGATATTTGTACTGGACCTAGCTCTTTACACAGACTTTGATTATTTTGATGAGTATAAACTTCATCTGCTGATATTCGCACATACAAATTTTAAATTGTGATGCAGTATAGATCAGTAATTTTCATCAATTAGATATTAAGCATGTTATCCTAATTCAATTATTTAACGATTTTTAATTTCATATCATCACAGCAACGGGGGATGACCTCATCTCCACACATAGATCCCATCCAACATATCCAATGATCTCCATCTTTTTTATTTGCAAGATGCATTGCATGTTCACAATGAATTGGTGCTTCCACCTCTGTACCACAGTTCTCACATATATAATCTCTGGATAGGTTCTGATGTTTCTGCTTCATCTTTCCCATGAATTTTTTCATTATTTTGGGCTTTTTCATAACATTAACAAGTCTCTATCTGAATTAAACGTTTCTAAATGTGAGATAATTATATTAATTCTAATACTGATTATTTTATCTATCTGAATAATTCTGTCTCAAATTGGAATGAATAATATGTGGAGTAAAGCTCTTTGTAAACATCATTTGTTCTCATCAATTCTTCATGTGAACCATCACCTACTATCTTTCCATGATCAAATACAAGTATCCTATCTGCATTGATCACAGTGGATAGCCTGTGTGCCACCACGATACTGGTCCTACCTCTGAATAATGCTTCCAATCCCTTCTGTATCATACTCTCAGTATATGCATCCACAGATGCTGTGGCCTCGTCAAGTATCAGTATTCTTGGATCTGCAACCAATGCTCTTGCAAATGTTACCAGTTGTCTCTGTCCAGTAGATAATCTAGAACCTCTCTCACGAACATCAGTCTGTATTCCTTCTGGTAAACTATCGATAAACTCATCCAGATGTGTTAATTTTATTGCTCTTTTGATATCCTCATCTGTTGCATCTGTCTTTCCATATCTGATATTATCCTCAATTGTTCCATTGAACAGATATGGCTCCTGTAGTACTATACCAAGATTTTTTCTGTAAGATTCTATATCTATATTGTGAAAATTGATCCCATCTATCAGTACCTCGCCTTCATTTATCTCGTAGAACCTGGCAAGTAATGATACCATAGTGGTCTTTCCAGCTCCTGTATGTCCAACAAGTGCAATTGTCTCGCCTGCATTGATCTTGACAGATAATTTATCATAAATTGGAGTATCCTCCACATAATGGAATGATACCTCTCTGAATTCAATATCCCCACTGATATTATCAATTTTGATATCACCAGACTTCATAGTACTCTCCAGATCAATCAAAGAGAATATTCTCTCTGTTGCAGCAGATCCTGCTTGTAATTGTACTACCTGCTGTGATATCTGGATTATTGGTGCAAATAATCTGATGGTATACACATAGAATAGAAATAGGTCTCCGACTGATAATCCATTGTCAATCACAATACCACCACCTGAATTTATAATTATAAACATAACCAGTACTGATAGAAAATCAATTAATGGGAAGAATATTGCGAATATGTATGATAATTTCAGATTTGCCCTAACATTGACTGTATTGAGCTCAACAAATTCCTCACGGTTTTTATCCTCTCGGTTGAACCCCTTGGCAACTGATATTCCCGTAACAGATTCCTGTACTGCTGAATTCAATGCAGCACGAGTTTTCCTTATTTCCTGGGAATATTTTCTCATTTTACCACCTGCAATGAATATTATCACTATTACCAGTGGAAATGCAAGTAGAATGAGAAATGTAAGCTTTATATTGATATTGAACATGATTGTCAGCATCACAGTTACCAGCACAATTGACGAGAAGAATGATGCGAATGTGGTTATTAGATTGCCCATTCTATTGCTATCATCCATTATCCTGTTCATCAATTTACCTGTCTGATTTCTATCAAAAAATCCCACATCCATCTCCTGCATCTTATCAAACATCTCAACTCTCACTCTTGAGATAGAGCCTGCTGCAATGGTCCATTGTAATTTAATCATGACAAACAGCAATATCCATTCAAAAATAGTACCAATGAAATAAATCCATCCAATCCTCTTTACAAATTCAAAATTCGGAGCTGTATTCTCCATCTCATTCAATCCTGCTCTGACTAGCAATGGTAGTGTGATCGCAACTCCTGAACTCATCAATAACAAGATGAACAGAAGTATCAACTCATTCCTCTTTTGAGATGCATATCCTGCAAGTCTTCTCATCGTAGTTTTTAGTGAGTACTCCTTATCGAAGTATGATTTCTCAATTCTCTGTCTCATACTCATTATTCACTAGCTCCTGTGATTGCAGGTAATTCTATATAACCTGAGAATATCTGCCTGTAAGGTTCAAAACTACTGATCAGCTCATCATGTGTGCCAATAATCTCAATTGCACCTTTTCTCATAAATACAATCTTGTCTGCTTTTCTGAGAGTGGATAGCCTGTGTGTGATGATAATTGTGGTTCTGTTTTTCAATAACTGTGTCATAGCACTCTGTATTCTCTCCTCAGTTGCTGCATCAATTGCAGAGGTACTATCATCAAGTACAAGTATTTTAGGATTGATAACAAAAGTCCTTGCCATGGCAACTCGTTGTTTCTGACCTCCTGATAATGTAACTCCCCTCTCTCCAAGAATGGTATCATATCCATCCTTGAATTCTGAAATAAACTCATGTGCCTGCGCCATCTTTGCTGCATTAACTATTCCATCCTCACTCAACTCATGCATTCCGTAGGCGATATTTGCTCTGATACTGGTACTGAACAGAAATACATCCTGCTCTATTATCCCAACCATTCTTCTCAACTGACTGAGCTCGATATCAATCACATTCACACCATCTATAAGTATTTCTCCTTTATCAACATCGTACAACCTGTTGATCAATTTACCCACTGTACTTTTACCAGACCCAGTAGGGCCTATAATTGCCACAATCTCACCTGCTGCTATTTCAAGTGAGAAGTTATCAATTGCTCTCAATCCTCCCTTATCATAGGAGAAGGTCACATTTTTGAATGAAATATCTCCTCTCACATTTTCAAGTACTGTATCACCCGATACAATATCTGCCTCTATCATCAATGTCTCAAATATTCTACTGGCACCTGCGAATCCTAGGACTGTGGCATCTAGCAGAAATCTTAGGAGATTAGTCGGCCACAGTAACAATCCTGTCAATGCAATAAATGCAATCAGATCTCCCACAGTCAGTATACTTACAGGTAGACTGATACCAAATATTATCAGCTCTTTCAGACCCAGTTGTGATGCCTCTATCATATATACTCCCAATAGGTATATAGCACTGGTAACAAGACCAAGTAGGAGTGTGGGTATGAACAGAGCAGATAACGCCCCTCTTTTAATCAGTATCTCCTCATATTTCTTGATATCATCTGCAAATATTCTCTTCTCTCTATCCTGTGCTGAGAATGTTCTGACTACTCTGATACCCGTGATATTTTCCTGAAGTGAAGCATTGATATTGGCAAGTCTCTCTTGTCTCTCAAGTGAGATTGGTTGTAATGCCCTTGCATATCTATCCATGAAAAATATATAAAAGGGTAGTATTATCATGAATACAAAACTGAGAACCGGACTAAGTGAGTACATAGCTACAAACGTGGCAATCAAACCAACCACGACTCCCACCACAGACCGTACACCTGGGCTGATTACAAATGTCATATTCTGTGTATCCTGTGTTGCCTGTGACATCAGATCACCCACTTTTGCCTGATTGAAAAAATCCATATTTTTACTGGCAAGATTATCAAAGAATTCAATTCTTACCTGTGCCTCCACATCCTGTGCCACCTGATCATTCATTATACCCGAGATATAGGAGAGAATACCTTTGATTATTCCAATTGACATTATCATCACAGATAATGATTTCAATAGGGAATAATCTGAATTTGGTAATGCTGTATCTATTGCCTGTCCAAATAACAGGGGAATGTATACCTGAAGTACTGTGGACACAAGAATTAAAGACATTATCACAATTATTTTTAAGCTGTGTTGCATAATATGACCTGTCATCCAGTATCTGTGGGTCTTGCTGTAATATTTGTCCTCCAGAAACCTGGAATTATCTGTATTTTTCATTGTCTACTTTAATTGAATTTTCAGTACAGTTAAAAAAGACTAAGTAAGTGGAACTATTCTGCCAAACCTTCTGAAATACACTATTTTTTATATATCTTAGGCGTTAGTTTTTCCCTTCATACCAGATGCTAGTGAATATATACCCTCTGCAAGCACTGGATGTCCATATACCATATTTGCAAGATGAGTCCATCCCAGATTATTCTCCATGGCAAGTACAAACATCTGTATCAGAGAACCAGTTCTCTCACCCCAGAGATGCACTCCCAGTATCTCATCAGAGCCTTTCAATCCGACTGCTTTAAGCATTCCATCCCAATCATTGACTATCATGCTTTTACCAAGCCATTTATTGTAGAATTTGTGTATAACCACATCATCTCCATATTTTTCACGGGCCTGTTCCTCAGTCATACCTGTTGCTGCAAATTCTGGCTGAACAAAGCATATTCTAGGTACTGTGGGTAGTTTCAATTTCTGCCAATCTTTTTTATCCTTCTTAAGATTATTCAGTAATAATCCTGACTGATAGGAGGCCCAGTTGGTGAACATAGGATTACCAATCACATCACCAATGGCATATATATTCTCCTTTGATGATTGCATGAAATCATTCACCTTGACTGCTGCTCTATCCAACTCAATACCTGCATTCTCCAGCTTGAGATCTATTGTATTGGGAATTCTACCCGTTGCCACCAGTAATACATCCCCTGTATATTCTCCTCTGTTATCGCCATCATCTAGAATGACTGAAAAGCTGTTGTTCTCCTCTTTTATCTCATCTACAAATTTATTCTTGAATATCTTGATACCTTTTTTGATCAGATACTCCTCGATCATATTAGCCATCTCTGTATCCTCTCCTGGTAATATCTGTGGCATCCCCTCGAATACAGTGACATTGGCTCCCTGCGAATGATATAGCTGTGCAAATTCCAATCCGATTCTACCGCCTCCAATCACCAGCAGATCCCTGGGAACAGTATCCATCTCAAGCATCTCTTTGGATGTGATATAATTTACCTCATTCAATCCTTTAATTGGTGGGATAAAACTTCTTGATCCAGTTGCAATAACAATCTTATCAGCAGTGTATTTCTTTCCTGCCACCTCAATTGTATGTTCATCAACAAAATAGGCTGCACCACTGATCACAGGCATTTTCACCCTTTCAGTCACATGCTTGAGTGTACCTCCTCGTATTCTATCAACAATCCTGCTCTTATGCTCGACAATCTCCTTGAAATCATCTGTTAAATGAGATTTCTCGATCAATGCTTTTGTAGGTATACATCCGGAGCATATACAGGTACCACCAAAGTGCTTCTCAACATCTTTCTCCACAATTGCCACTTTCCAGCCTGCTCTGAACAGTGCAACTGCAACTCGTCTACCGGCCGAGCCAGAACCTATAGAAATTAAATCATAATCATAATTCATATGATGTTTTAATTTATAATGACATATTAATGTTTGTTTTGAAAAATATTATCTCGATAAGTCTTTGTTTCAAATAATTTAGCAATAGTTTATTTTTTAAACCTGCATTTGAATATTGCTATTAATCTGTAACTAATGTTTCTAGATCTGGATAAAGCGGGTAACAAACCTTTGTAACAGGTAAAGATTGCATTACATTTTTGAAATACACTCAATTTTACCCATATTCAAATAATTATGTAACGGCATATATTATACTGTTCTTTCAAACCAAAAAATTTAAATATTCATGTTTGATTATTAAATTATACGGAAAAAATTCTAGTAAGAATTATTTCACATCTATTTTTCCGAATCTATCGGAACCATCATCTATACTCAGAAAAGAGTTGTTTAAATTATGAGTATTCTAAAAAGTAAATCAATCCATGGCAGAATTGCAAGTAGATCACCTGTATCCACAGTTTTAAACTTTCAACCAAGTGAAGACGGTAGTATCGGTGCTTGTGATACTTTCAATTATGCATTCAAGACAAACAAATTCTGGTACAAAATTATCACACCACTTGTGAATTTTGTAGCGAGCCGAGGATGGAGAATAGATATTTCTGGTAAGGAGAACTTACCAAAATCAGGTAATTATATTCTGATGCCAAATCATGTCAGTCATTTTGACAGTTTTCTTGTAGCTACACGTTTCAAAAGTGCACCAATTGCAATTGCAGATGAGAAGCTATTCAAGAATAAATACTTCAGAGTAATTACAAAGATGCTCAACGCCTTTCCGGTAAGAAAAGGAACCAAATCACTCAACATTGTTGAGTATGCTGTATCACGTGTGAATGCAGGTGATTCTATGCTATGGTTTCCAGAAGGGCAGAGACATAAGAACCCCGAGATAAACAGATGTAATCCTGGAAAGTCTGGTTCTGGAATGTTTGCACATGCAATTAATGCCCCGATTGTGCCTGTATTGATCACAGGTGCTGAATTCGCAATGCCTGTTGGTAAGAAATTATCGATGGGACGTGGCCCAAGATCAATAAAAATTGGTATAAAATATGGAAAGCCTGTTTATCTGGATGATCTGAGGGCAATGCCTCCAGGAAGGGATACTTCAAGAAAAGTAGTTGATAGAATTATTGATGCAATAGAGGAATTGAGACCAGAAGGCCCTTATGAGGTACAGAAAACCCGACATTGGCAGACTAAAGATAATTATAACAAGAAAAGAAGAAAATAGTTTATCTTATTCTATTAATAATTCCACATAGCAAATAACTCTATTATCCAACACTATTAATTATCCCACATAGCAATTAACTCTATTAATAATTCCATACTGCAATTAACTCTATTAATTATCCCACATAGCAATTAACTCTATTAATTATCCCACATAGCAATTAACTCTATTAATAATCCAACATAGCAATTAACACTATTAATAATCCAACATAGCAAATAACTCTATTAATAATCCCACATAGCAATTAACTCTATTAATTATCCCACATAGCAATTAACTCTATTATCCCACATAGCAAATAACACTATTAATAATCCAACATAGCAAATAACTCTATTAATAATCCAACACTATTAATTATCCCACATAGCAAATAACTCTATTATCCCACACTATTAATAATCCCACATAGCAAATAACTCTATTAATTATCCAACACTATTAATAATCCA
>JAJRQD010000027.1 GCA_024280435.1 archaeon
AAAGTTAGATCCTAATCTACGAAAGACCGTGGCAAGCCAGACTAATCCTACAATAATTCTTATCGTAAGTATTGATCGGTGATTATCTTTGAATCTAGTGTTTACAAATGGCATAAGTGTAATTCTTGGTATCGAATATCTAAACTTAGCTAGAGATGAATATTTTTTATAATGAATTTCTGTTAAAGACCATACTTATTTTATATTACAATTTGCATTTTATGATTTTTTGAAATAATTAATAATCAGATAAATGGCTACAAGTACTGCCTCATAAAACAATACAAACTGAATATCATCATACCAATTCTCTTTCAGATCAAATATTGCTCTGAAAGCCATTTTAATTGAATAATATGCAGGCATTAGATTCATCCAATCTTCATTGTATCTTCTTGAGAATAATGGGTTCTCGAGAAATGCAGTATCTAGTATTGATATAGTTAGAATAAGATACAAACCTAGAGCTGTGGTATCGACAAGTTTGGATATTATCAATCCAAAGGTTGAGAATAACAGGCTACTCAGGAATAATCCAAGAAAATATCCAATCATATCATTGACATCCAACCAATTCAGAGAGAATACTGTCACCATTAATGTTATGAGTAAGTTTATTAAAATCACAACTAGTAAAAATGCAGAAATTATTTGAGGTGTGGTGTATGAATACTGTTTCAATCTTGGTACAAGTTTATTCAGATTCATTCCCAAATAAAAACTGATAATGGAGGCAACCAATACCAATCCTGTGAGTGAATACAGTATTACCGATATTTCAACAGTTTCAGGTGCTGGATTAACTATCTGTCCATCCATTATAAACAATACCTCTCGATCTGGTGCAGACATGGCCCCCACAAATATCAGAAGTACTGGAAGTATGAATATTAAGACGACTAGAAATTTATCACGATACAGCGTTTTTAGAAACTGATTCGATAGGAAGATGATCTTACTCATTTCTTAACCTCCATTGTAACTCCAATTTTCTTGACAAAAAATGATAGTGCCATGATTATCAGAAAATAAATAAGACTGTAAATTATCTGTGAAATCATTCCACTTGGTGTATCACTGAATCCATATTCCAGTACAATTTGTGTGGGCCAGTATCCAGGGAAGAATTTTACCCAGCTCTGTTCATAAATAGCCTCTCCCATGGGATTGACAATCATCATCAGATCCATAAATGCAAATATAAGTAGTATCAATGAACCAGCAGTGACATCTGGATAGATATTTGCAACAAGATTACCAATTGATACATAGATAAATGAAATTAATAGAGTAGCAATTATCATACCCTGAAGATCATCTGATTTTGTGAGAAGATAAGAGAATGAAACAGATATTGATGATGTGAATAGTAGTACAAGGAATAATACAACAAATATGGATGAATTGATCTCGGAGTATGAGTATCCAACCTGCTTCAGTCTTTTGCTTATATCTGCAAATTCAACAGTGATAAGAAAACCAAATATGGCAGAGGTAATTCCCATGGCAGTTATCGCCCCTGTAACAATATGTACATCTAGCATACTGGCGGATATCAGTTTACCAGAGTATAATTCAAATGTCATTGGTACCTCCACTGTTATCCACCATGTAGCCCAGATGATTACAATAGGGAGAATTGTTGAGCTGAATATGATAGATTTCTGTCTTAATAGATTTCTGAAAATCATTCTACTCAGTTCTAATACTCTCAATTTTTCACCTCATAACATTTACAATCCTCTTCTTTGCAGCATTGCAATTTACCTTTGATAAGATGAAGTGACCTTGAGAATTTACTCTGATCCTCTATAATGTGACTAACGATAATAATAGACTTTCCAAGTTTCCTCATCTCAAATTGAATATCCCAGAAGGCAATAAATGATGCATAGTCCATTCCCTGATACGGTTCATCTAAAATAAGTATATCTGGATCTCCAATAAGTGATATGCCAAAATTTACCTTCTGCTTGGTACCACCTGATAAGTTTTTTATCAGCACCTTCTCATACTTTGCAAAATTCAATTTATCAAAAATATCATACATCTGATCCTTGATTGCTTTCTTATCATATCCCATTCCTCTTCCAAATACATGAAAATTCTCTGCAACTGTCAAATTATCAAATAATAGTATATTCTGTGGTGAATAACCAATTTTACTCTTTGTACTGATACTACCTGTTTTTGGTTTTAACAGGCCCACAAGTATCTTGAGAAGGGTACTTTTCCCAGAACCATTCTCACCTGAGATCCCTATTATCTCATTCTGATACAGCTCTAGATTTACTCCAGTGAGTATATCATTATTTTTCTTGTAATGAAATTTAACATCTTTTATCTCCAATAGCAAATTTTTATCATCTATCATATGTGTCCATAATTGATATATCGATATACGATATAATACTTTCTATTAGAAAATTATGTTTGGTACAGAATTGAATGATAATTTGCTTTTAGTATTGATTATAGATGCAAATTGCTTAATTATTTCAGACAAATATCATGATATTGTTACAATTGCCACTCCTACACTGACGAAATACAGGGCAAGAATAAACCATCCTTCTTTTAGCTTCAGCTTCAGATCATATGAGATCCACACACCCACAAGGGTAGTTACAATCGCAATCATTAACTGAATAAAAGAGTGTCCAATTGGATAGACCTTACCTGTACCAATATATTTGAACAGGATCATACCTCCAAATAATAAAGTTGAGGCTTGTACCTTGCTACCAATAAAATTGGCGACTGCAATCTCAGCACCTTTGAGTGATTGAGAGGCTAATACAAAAGCAGATATTTTCTCTGGTAATTCACTTGCAATAGGCGAGATAATCAATGCCAGTATGATGGAGGATATACCAGTTTCAACAGATATCTCGATAATTGCATGAACAAATGGCTCTGCCGCGATTAATATTCCTATTGCACCTATTAGCAGGAAAGAAATGCTTTTGATCCATTTTTTCTGGGTAATAACCTCCTTTTTACCATCTTCATGTACTATATTTTTTGTCTCAATATATTGATGAATTGCAAATACAAAATATATCCCCGTAAGAATTATTCCATCAAGCAATGCAAAATATCCTTTTAAAGATGTTAGCAACAGATAGATTGATGCCACAAGTAAGTAGATCAGATCATCTTTCAGAGTACTTGGTAGCTTGATTACCTCACCATGTTTGAAATAAGCAAGCAGTATCACCATTGCAAATCCAAGTGTGAATAATAATATATTTCCACCCACAGCAGAACCCAGGGCAATATCTAGTAATTCTCCCTCTTTTACTGGATCAAGCTCTATATTTGCTTCATTGACTGCTACAAGTACAAAAATCAATTCCGGTAGCATGGTAATAAATCCTAGGATGACAGAGCCTGTAAAACCTGCTCCAAATTTTATCTCTAGAACATGAGATCCTTTTGCAAGGAATTCACTTGCAATTGCAATTATTAACAATAATCCAATTGCCTGCAGTATTAATAATCCTAATGACATAATGATAATTGAATCTTCTATTTTATAAATTAAACTATTATACAAACTTATTCTGAATACTATCATTGGATAATTATATAATTGATTAAAATCAGTAAAATTCTTTTGCAAACCTCTTAATTATACAATAAATAATTTCTACTCGTCAAATACCTGTTCAATTTTGATTGTTGTGCATCCCTCGTTCACATTATGTGATAATTCTATCTGTACCAGATCCAGTTGTTGTTGATTCTTCAGTAGATAACAGAAATCCACATGACCATTTGATTTTCTGCGTCTCAATCCACCAAGCTTGTTTCTTATCTCCTTAACAGATAATAATGGAATTATCTCTTTGAAATTCCTGTTTAGAAAATTACCTTGTACTTTATTTGAGGAACGATAGTTCAAAATTACATTATTTCTGTTAATCTTAGTCTCTCCCCATGGAATTTTATATTGTGATTTAGAAATATCAATTTCCTCAAAAATCTCATTCTCTCTGATACATTTCAAACACATGGAATGTGATTCCGCATTATTTATGAGTGGATCTGCATTACTGGGTGTTAATTCCTTCTGGCACCAGGCACATACAAATGGCATTATTTTTTTTGGTAACATTTTTCATTGATAAACCTAATGTTATCAATTGTCATGAATAAATATAAATTATTACAAGATAAACATATTGCAATATCAAACATTAATTCATCATTTATTACTGATTGGAGAATCAATTAATGGTTATAATCCATCGGTTGCTAAGCACACTATAATATGAGTATGAATAGACTATTTTATGCACATTGGATATTGCATAGAGAATTTTGATAAACATCTATCAGTTGAGAATATGAAATATACCGTGGAGTTGATTGAGAGTTCTTCAATTGATTCTATTTGGACCACAGATCATATTATGCAGAAAAAAGGTAGTAGATTGCCGGTATATGATAATATCTCAGAATCTATCACTACTCTTTCATTCATCGCAGGTATGACCTCTAGACTAGGACTTGGTATATCAACACTGGTATTACCAATAAGGAACCCTGTGCTTGTGGCAAAACAGCTGGCAAGTGTTGACTATCTCAGTGATGGAAGATTGATTCCTAGTTTCTCAGTAGGTTGGAATGAGGATGAATACAAGGTCATGAATAGTGATTTCAGAACTCGTGGTAAAAGAATGAATGAATATTTACAGATAATTCATAAGCTTTGGAATGGAAATATTAGACATACAGGAGAGTATAATTTTGATGATATCACCTTCAAACCCGTGCATAAAGAACTCAATAATAAAATATTCATGATGGCTGGAAATTCAGATGCTGCAATTAATCGAGCAATAAAATACGGTGGGTGGCATCCTGCTGGTGGTATAAGCGGTGAGGAAATACGAGTTAAACTTGAAGGATTTGATATTCCAACTAATTTCAAGATATATGCAAGAAAAGGAATTAAGGATGAGAATATTGCTGATGTGATTGATGAGTACAAAGCTCATAAAATAGATGGTGTGATTATAGATCTCTCACGAAATGATGAGAAACAGAGAAAAGAAAAACTAGATGAGTTAATAGCCATGCTGTAATAATTATCAGATTCTATGATTTGTACAATATAAACACAAAAGATTGAAATTACCAATTCATACTCTGGATACATGCAAAATGGTAAAAAATTCATAGTTAGTGATAAGACCTACACTATAATTAAAGCAACAAAACTACTAGACAGTTGCTTTGCAATGATAAATGATGGTCGGGAGATAACATTAATTATGGAACAATGGAGCAGACAATCAGATTTATTCTCAAAAGATATTATTGATATGGATAGAGATTGGCGTTTGATAACATTTGATATGGAACTGGATTTTGAAATTGTGGGTTTCATTGCAAAAATTGCACAGGCATTGGCAAAAGAGAATATCTCTATATTTGTAATCTCTGCATACACCACAGACCATATTCTGATCAAACAGCATAATCTGGATAAAACAATAGAGGTATTAAATACTCTGGGTTTCACAAATACCATTTAGCTAGAGTAGCCATTAAATCCTCAAACCTATAGGGCTTCTGCAGGAAATCATTATTCTTATGTTCAGTAATATCACCAATTTTCTCTTTTGCATATCCTGATGTGAGTATAACAGGTAGTGATTTATCTTTCTCTCTTATCCTCTCTAACACCTCAATACCTCCAATATCTGGCATTGTGATATCCAGCAGGCAGATAATAATATCTTTCTCTTCCTCTAGTTTCGCCAGACAATCAGCCCCATTGGCTGTCAGTACTGTATCATAGCCTAGTTTTCTGATCATCTTGTCAACAATCTCAAGCACAATTGGCTCATCATCACAGACCAGTACTTTACCAGTTCCAGGTGTGAGTGAACGTATGACATCCTTCTTTTTTATTTTGATTACAGGGTTATCAGTGATGGGTATTAATACCTTGACAACAGTACCTCCTCCTAATTTGGATTGAATATCTATTCTTCCATTATTTTTCTTAAGTATCTTATCAACAATTGTCAGGCCTAATCCCCTGCTTCTTGTTTTTTCAGTGTAAAATGGATCGAATATTCTTTTTATTGTCTTTTTGTTCATACCAATTCCTGTATCAGATATCTCAAGAACCACATCCTGATTATTGAGTTTGTATGTTTTAATTTTTACAGTACCTGTACCTTCAATCGCTTCGTGTGCATTGTTAAACAAATTTACAATTACATGCCTTATTTGATTGGCATCAATATATATTTTTGGTAAATCTGTTTCCAACTCAAATTCAAGTTTTATTTTCTTGGGAATAGAACTTCTTAACAGTAGAATTAGATCTTCTATTTTCTCATTAAGACTGAGTACCTCTTTGTTGTATCGCTCATGACCCGCAAGAGATAGCATTTGATTGGATAATACTGCTGCCTGTTCAATAGTATCTTGAATTGTCTTGATCATTGGAAACATTTTATCATTATCATCAAGCATATCTAGCATGATAGATGTATGCCCCATGACCCCCATAAATAAATTGTTGTAGTCATGGGCAACTCCTGCTGCAAGAGTACCCAGGCTCTCATATTTATGCTGGTTCTGTATTTTAATCTCAAGCTCTTTTGCCAGTTCTTCTTTCAATCTCATCTCTGTGACATCTACATTGACACCAATTGTACCTATTATCTCATTATTCCTATTGTATAGAAAATCAACTGTTACATTTACAATCTTCTTAGATCCATCCTTGGTGATACAATTAATCTCTTCATGGAATCTTTTCTCTTTATTATCAAGTTTTGAAAATATACTGTTTTTTCTGTTTCCCTCAACTTCTTCATCGTGAATTATTGATATGGATTGGCCAATAATCTCATCTTTAGTGTAGCCAAATAAATCCTCACAATTACCATACCAATCTTGTATCTTACCATCCATATCGGTGATAATTATACCATGTGGTATCTGAGTAAGTAACTGTTCATAGTAGTGCTTATCGTGCAATCGATCTTTGATACTATGATTTCCCAATTCACTTGATGATTTATCCATTATAACTCCATATAAAAAAATTAAAATAATTAAACGTTTTTTTCTTTGTTGAAAACAATGTCGAAAAGAGATATTATTTGTGCATTTTAACAGTAAAATAATGATTCATTCAATTGAATTCAAAAATGTAATATAAGCTTTCAATGTCATGTAAATATCTGCTACATGACTGATCTCATAAGTAGAATGCATTCCTATCAATCCAGGACCCATATCAATTACCTCACTGTTATATTTGGCAAGAAATTTGGCAATAGTTCCTGCTCCTCCCTCATCTACTTTGCCCCACTCACCTAGTTGAAAATTGATATTGCCTCTGTCAAATACAGATCTAAGGTATGCAATATATTCTGCATGAGCATCATTGGTACCACCTTTTCCACCTCCACCCGAGAATTTGGTGAGAATAGGACCATTTCCTAGTATTCCTGCATTTCTCAACTCATGTACCTGTTTGAAGCTTGGATTTACTGCTGCATTCACATCACTTGATAATACTCTCATATTCGTGAAGGTATTATATAAATTTGAATTTTTAATATTTCCATCATTCATCTTCTCAAGTATCTCATTTATCACATAAACAAACCATTGGCTCTGTGCACCTGTATTTCCCTCAGACCCGGTTTCCTCCTTGTCTGCAAGATAACATATACCTGTGATCTCTGGATCTTTAGTATTTATTATTGCTTCTAGGCTGAGATAGCTACAAATTCTGTCATCCTGTCCATATCCCCCCACAAGACCTCTGTCAAGACCTATGAACCTTGCATGCATGTTTGGTACAAGAGATAACTCTGCTGATAGAAAATCCTCTTCCACTATATCATATTTCTGATTTAATAATCTAAGAAAATTAAGCTTGTACTTCTCTCTATGTGCTGTTTCTGCTGGAAGTGCCCCTGCAATTACATTTAACTCCTCTCCTTTGATTATCTCATTGAATTTTCTTTTAGACTGTGTTTTACCTCCAATATGTGGTAAAATATCAGATATCACAAATACTGGATCATTTTCATCCTCACCAATATTAACCTCTACAACAGTCCCATCTTTTTTGATAATCACTCCATACATGTTCAGTGGTATATTCACCCAGTGATATTTTTTAATTCCACCATAATAATGTGTTTTCAACAGAACTAGATTAGTATCCTCATAGACTGGATTTGCTTTGAGGTCTATTCTTGGAGAATCAATATGTGCAGCGATCATATGAGATCTATCATCTATTCTCTTCTTGCCGATGACGACCAGTATAATGTTTTTATTTCTATTAAGAAAATATACTCGATCCCCCGTCTTAAATTCTTTGAATTCTGTATTTTTTCTGAATCCATTCTCCTCTGCATATCGGATCGCATATTTTACTGCTAGTCTTTCAGTTTTGGCAAAATTGATGAATTGAATGTATTTTTCTGATATTTCAAATGCAGTTTTTCTACTGTGATTATTCAAATTTTCCCAGATAGACTCATTATTGTAGAATAGATCACTATCTTCAGTCATTGTTCTACTCATATAATTAATTTATATAAATAATAATGCAGAGGAATAGTGACAATTCTTAATTTTAACAGAGAAATTTGTGTTTGTTTTGATTAAGCAATTTTTTATTGAGTGAAAATAATATTGGCTTATGAATAAGAAGATCAGAGCAAAGGATGGTAAGCTTGATCTTAGTGAATTCATGAATGATAATGATCTGAATGCATATTTTAAAAGACAGGCAAAGGAATATATAGATCCAGATGAGGATAAAAGCCTGCTCACTGATAAGAATAGGTATTTTCATGAGCTGAATCTAATAGATCCAATTATTCATGCATTGTCTGATCTAGGATATCATCATCCCACCCCAATTCAGATCAAAGTAATACCTGTGGCACTGAAAAAAAAGGATATTATAGCAACTGCACAGACAGGTTCTGGAAAGACTGCTGCATTCACAATTCCCATCATTCAGAATATATTTATTGATAAACGTAAGGGAAAATCATATCTTCGGGCATTAATTCTATCTCCAACAAGAGAATTGGCATCACAGATTGGTGATAGTATTACAGAATATGCTATCAATACTAAGGTGAGACAGGTAACAGCCTATGGGGGCGTATCTAAGATTCCACAGATCAAACAGTTAGAGAAGGGCAGAGATATAATTGTAGCCACTCCGGGTAGATTAATGGATCTAATAGAACTTGGTGCTGTTGATCTTGATAGAATTGAGTATCTGGTACTTGATGAGGCAGATAGATTACTTGATATGGGGTTCATTGATGTTATCAATGCAATTATCAATAGAATACCTGTTAGAAGTCAGAAAATGCTATTCTCAGCAACAATTCCCAATCCAATAATTAGTCTTGGAAATAAAATACTGAATAAGCCAGTGAGAATATCTGTTGGAAGACCATCTTCAGCTGTGGATACTATTGATAGCTATGTTTTTTTTGTTGAGAAGCATGATAAGATGAGATTACTGATGCATCTACTCAGTACTGAAAAAATGAACAGAGTGCTGGTCTTTATGCGAACAAAACATCGTGTAAATGATCTGGTAAAGAGACTGAGAAAAGAGAAAATCAAATCTTCTGCAATTCATGGTGATAAAACACAGATTGAGAGGGAGAGAATACTCAACAGGTTCAAAAACAAAGAGATCTCATTACTCATTGCAACTGATCTGGCAGCAAGAGGTATTGATATCTCTGATATATCTCATATAGTAAATTATGATATGTCTGAAGAGGCTGATATATACGTGCACAGAATTGGTAGAACTGCAAGAGCTGGAAAATCAGGAAAGGCATTTAATTTCTGTGATCGTAAAGAGAGAAGATATCTCACAAAAATAGAGAGATTAATCAATAAACATCTCATCAGAGCGGAGAATTATCCATATATGAGTGATATCACACCACCTACTCTGACTATATTAAAAAAGAAATAACTGAATACTTGTAATTTATTAATTCTGAAGCTTTATTATTTTCTCTGCAAGTATTGCTGCGTTTTTCCCATTATCAATACCCACGGTTGCAACAGGAACCCCAGGTGGCATCTGGGCAATTGATAACAATGCATCCATTCCTCCCAGTTTTGATGAAACAGGTACTCCAATCACAGGTTGTTCCACTTTACTTGCAACAACGCCGGGTAGTGCAGCTGATAATCCAGCAATACAAATATAGACACTTGTATTTTCCTTACTATCATTGATAATTCTATCCAGTAATTCTGGATCCCTGTGTGCAGATGCCACATATGATGCGTATTTGATCTCAGTGGTATCAAGATATTGTGTTACTTTTCTCACAATATGATCATCAGACTTGGAGCCTGAAAGGATTACTATGCTCATTGAATTGCAGTTGTACAGTTCAAAAATAAGTCTATCCAATAAAAACAGATTAAAGAATTAATATTGCCCATAGAAATGAACCACCTGTAGGATGATTAAGTTATAAAAAATCAATTATTATTATTATTTTCCCGCATAAGATTAAAATATGTATTTGGCATTACAAAATTAGAGAGGAAGGATATAATGAGAATAGTTGCACTGACAATACTAGACCCTGATTTCAAACAGGTATTCCACAATAATTTTGATAGTAATATCAATTCCAAGCATATGTTAACAATCTCTTCCTTTCTGAATGGACTGCATACATTTGGGAATAATGAATTTCATGGTAATCTGAAAAGAATTGATTTCCACAATCTTTGGTTTGAGTTTTTGCAGATTGAGAATTATAACATCATTCTGGTAATTAAGGTCGAGGTGGAGAATATCAGTGAGATATTGAAATATAATAAATATATAATTGATATCAAGGAATATATCAACAAGATAACTACTGATAATGAAACATTCTCATTTGAGAATATATATGATGTTGAGATGTTCAATACTCTGATAGGTATGTATCTCAAGATGTTCAATACCAAGAACAAACGTTTTGATGTAAATCTAGAAAGTGCAAGTTATATCTCAGATCTAACTTTTGATGTGAATTCAGTTTATATTTGTGAACCTTCGGGTATTCCAATAGTTTATAAGACATACAAGATGAACAGAACACAAGAGACAGATCCAGTACTCATCAGCTCCATGCTCAGCACAATAAATAATTTCTCAAATATTGAATTCAATAAAAAAATCAGAAGAATTCTTATAGGAAACAGTATAATTTATTTCAAGCAGGGAATATCTTTGCTTTATTCAGCAGTCATCACATACAGTGGTGATCATTATCTCAAAATGACTGTTAAAGTAGAGCAGAAGATGTACAGATTACTCGATACACTGGCTGAAACTATTGATTTTCTACTTGATAGTGATGATAGCATTGATAATGCTACTATGGTGGAGATACTGGATGAATATGTGGCAGAGACTATAAATTGGTGATCAATCAATCATACTGACAATTTTCTCAATCAAAGTATCTCTATAGTAAGGTTTGTGGATAAATTCAACTGTATCACACAGTAAATCATTGATTAGAAAATCTGTGTATCCAGAAGATAGAAGTACTTTGATATCTTTATTTATTATTTGCAATTCTTTCAGAGTCTCAATACCATTCTTCTT
>JAJRQD010000331.1 GCA_024280435.1 archaeon
CGAATTGTTGTAGAACAGACACCTAGCAATATTCCTGCATTTGACACTGAATAATACATACAATCAATTAATGTTTAACTCAAAGAATTACTGAATGTATAAGATTGTCAAATTGTGGCTTGAATTCATTTAACTGTTCCAAACCCATAGCTTCGAGCAAATCCTTCACACTCAGATGAGGTCTTTTTTCACAGACAGATAAAATCAGACTGAGTGAAAACCAATATGTAAATATGCACAATACATTTTGTTTTTTATATAATCATTTATAATTAATTTCTCATATAGGAGTATATCGATCGAACATGGAAGTAAGACAGCTCAACGTTCATACGCAGAGTAATATGGCAATCAGATTCCTTATTACAAATACAAATCCAAGCTTCGCCAATACATTACGAAGGATAATTCTCGCATATGTACCTACTCTGGCAATTGATGAGGTAATCATTATCGAGAATACACTTGCGCTTTTTGATGAATTTATCGCACACAGATTAGGTTTGATCCCACTAAACAGTGATATAGAATTGAATGATATTGCCACTTGTGAACAATGTGAGGGAAATGGATGTAATGCATGTACAGTAACACTTCGTTTGACACAGGAGACAGATAGCAAAACCAATCTGATGGTATACTCAAAAGATATTATCTCTGATAACTTTGAGGTATATCCTGTAAATGATGAGATCCCAATTATGAAGATGGGTCAGGATCAAAGGTTAATACTTGAGGCAGTTGCACGAATGGGCAATGGAAGAGAACATGCCAAATGGCAACCAACATCCTCACTCGGATATCAATTCATGCCAATCATCAATGTGAAATCAGGTCACAAATTCAACAAGCAAGTTGCAGATTCATGTCCCAGAGATGTATTGACATACAATAAGGAGAACCAGACAATTGATATACAGAACCTACTTGCATGTAATCTATGTCAAGAATGTGTACATATCACAAATAATGATATTACGGTGGATGCAGATCCAAGACAGATCATATTTTATGTTGAAACAACTGGTGCATTACCAGTAGAGACAATAATTACTAAATCAGCAGAAATACTCGAGGAAAAGGCTAATGAGTTCATTGAGAGCTTTCAAAAAGCTCTTGAGGATTATAAGGATGATCCCAGATTGCGTAGAAAAGTGAGCACGTTTGAGAGAGTATCATTAGATGATGTGTAATCATTTAAAATTACTCATTCAACAGAAAATCAATCGGGTAATATAATTCATCTGGCTTCCAATCTATTCCACCCACATAGAATTTTACACCACCGTTATAGAGTGGATCTGTTCTTAATCTACCAAGAGGATCTATCAGATAAACAGCAAAGAGATGAACATAGGATGGCCCTAGATCAACTCCATTCAGCGTCATGTTTATACCTTCCTCCTCATAGTAGAAATCATAGTCATCAACCACTTCATCAGTCTGATTCTGATCTCCAAGTAGAAACTGCCATTGTGCAGAGCTATCGGAGTATATATTCGCATACTCAACCAGATCAGACATCTCATCATATTTGTAATCAAAGTCAATCGTAATGAATTTTACCTGATCCATCTGATTGTTATCCACTAGTATATCCCTGACTGTTGCCATATTAGATGATATGAGTGCACAACCCATCTGGCATCTTGTGAATAGAAAGGTAAGTACAACTACTTTACCAAGGTCATCAGATAGTGAATAATTAGTACCATCAAAACTTGGTAGTGTGAACTCAGGTGCATTACCACCAATATCCAGTTCTTTGATTGGATTTGGATTAAGAACACTGAATAGTGTGACACCAAGAAGTGTTCCCACAATGAGTGTGAAACTTATTGTGGCAATTAATTTTGCTTGATTCATTTATTTCATATTTTAGCAAAATAATTTAAACCTTTGTTTCAATGAAACGAAATAACCTTATTAGAGCCTCAGTAAGTCATTTTTCGATATATTTAACTTTTATACTATTTTGGTATCTCTATTTTTCTATAAGAATCAACTGGACGATACAGGCTTTTAGTGGCATCTATTCCAATCTTAACATTGGTCTTACTCTCCTCATTCATTGCAGGATCAAGACTTGAACCTCTTGCCTTTTTGATAATTATGATATCATCCTCTCCCACCCGGGTAATTGTTGCCCAGTTAACATTCTCCGCATCATGAATATCTATATCCTCATCCACCACAGTTACCCATTTCAAAGATGCATGAGCTGCGAATGCAGCCATTATGGCATTCTTACCATCACCCTCAGTCTGTTTTTTCACAGATACAATTGCGTGTAGCCATCCACCACCAGAAGGGGGTAAATACACATCTTTAACCCTTGGCACCACATTGGCTACAAAATTCTTTATCTGACCCTCTCTTCCCAGTCCCATCAGAATGAAATGTTCAACCCTTGATGGCAATATTGTGCTATGATATGCATTATCACGATAATATACCCTATCTATTCTGATCACCGGTTCCTCACGTACCTTATCCAGCGTGCCTGTGACATCCACAAATGGGCCCTCTGTTACACGTCTATTCTTGACCACCACACCTTCATATACGATCTCTGCATGTGCAGGTACCAGTATACCATTAGGCATTCTCACTCTTTTCAATCGATGATTAAGAAGGGTATTTGCCACGTACATCTCATCAAGTGTGATCTCAGTAGGAGTAGATGCTGCCAGTATCACTGCTGGATGCAATCCAAATGCAATCGCAATTGGTAGATCCTCATCTCTTGACTCTGCCACAGAAATATTATGAAAAAGGTGTCTTGGCACAATTCTTGCAGTAGTTTCATTTTTACTGATAATTAACTGTCTGTGAATAGATGAATTATGTACATCTGTATCCAATGCTTTTGTGATAATCAAACCAGAAGTGTAATAATTTCCTGCATCTTCTGCAAAGAATTTCGGTATTGGATGTTTATTAAGATCTGGATTATCATCCACATTTTTCAGAAATTCAGCTGTTTGCACGATTTCAGGCTCTACTGGTGAACGCAATGCATTTCCCAGAAATTCATGAAGTTTATCCTCATCAATATTCATGGATTTGGCAAGTACCTCTCTTGAGGTACATATATTCCCAAGAAGGGTGAATTTAGAATCTACTATATTTGTGAACTCAACTATTTTGGATCCATCATATTGCTCAAGTCTCTGGGCAATCTAATATTTTTTGGAAACTTCATCTGAAATTACCTCTAATTTTCCTTCTGATCGCATCTGATCAATGAATTCTCTGAACACAAATAAAGATAAACTCCATATATTAATAATTCTTATCATCTGAAAACTAATTAGATGATTGCATTAATGTATTCAATAACCATTTTCAAATAAGTTTTCTAATTTATCTCTCCAAATATTGAAACTATCAATTCTATCATAACTGGGATATCTATCTATATGTTTCTCTATTCTTCGTATATATCTCATAGTTCTGAAAAATTGCAATGCATATCCTGGACGAGTTAATAATCTCATAATTTTCAATTTAGATATATTAATACTAGAATCCAACTTATTCTCTATATCACCAGAACTGATGAATTTGATCTTTAATAACCAATCTATCGCATCAAATCCATAATTTTCCAATTGATGAATTA
Source organism: archaeon (assembly GCA_024280435.1). Lineage (GTDB taxonomy): Archaea > Asgardarchaeota > Heimdallarchaeia > Heimdallarchaeales > Kariarchaeaceae > JAJRQD01. The sequence goes on from JAJRQD010000331.1 coordinate 3,626, forward strand.
TTGATTTCCCAATAACATGTTTTTTGCCAAAACCAGACCATATCCATTCATTATACGCCCAAAGTTTATCAATTGTGTACACACCATCTGATTGAACTATCTGTCTTGCTGCATGAATACCAGATAAAAGTGCAGGGCCATGTCCTTCTCCTGAGAGAATATCAACCAGTGCACCTGCATCCCCAACTGCGATGAAACCATTATGGACCAGAGAGGGCAATGGTAACCTTGAGGTGATAGTATCGCCTTTAGCCTTAAGTATCTCAAAATCATCAAAATATTTATCTCTGATAATTGCATTGAGCTTTTTAATATCTGCTTTTTTCGTCTTACTGTATCCAAGGCCGATATTTACCTCATATTTACCTCTACTGAATATCCAGAAATATGCAGGCATCACATCTCTCAATACCTCATCATTATAGATGTGTATCTCATTATAAAATGGATGTGGCTCCCTTGTTCTCAAGATCTCCCTATATGCCACCAATAATTCATCATTTCTCAGTTTCCTGGGAAAATATTCACACATATGATCGGGTAGCTTAGAACGTACTATTCCAAAAGTACCTGTGGCATCTACCACGATTTTTGCATGTATCTCCACCTTATCATTACCTATTTTGCAAACAGTTCCCTTTACAGTATTATTCTCAACAATGGTATCAATCACTTTGCATTCTGCAATGATATTTACTGATTGGAATTTTGCAGTTTCTTCCAACAGATACTGACCATATTCAAGTCTGTCAATTGTTAGAGAATTCTCAACAATCACAAGTTTTTCTTTTTGGGATTTCAGAACAAATCTCTCAATCTCATCCCGCATGCCTCTGTTCTTCGGATCAGGTAGATCAACCATATCAATTGCGATCTTTGTTAGATCCACACTAAGTGCATCACCACATACCTTATCACCAATATTATCATATGCTTTTCTGTCAATTACTGTTGTCTCAATACCCGCTTTTCCAAGTGTGAATGCACATGCAATACCAGCTGGACCACTTCCACAGATCAAAACCTCAGTGATGATAGTTTTCATTCAATTGTAAGGCTTATTCTGTGTATTTAAATTATGTGTATTAGAAAAAATCATGTAAATAGTTTTTATTCTCAATTGATCACATTTTATAATAGCTGAATTTAAAAAATAATAATCAATTGAATGGAATGTGAACAAAAAAATAATTATTTTCTTTGTTATCTCAGTCGGTTTGGTATCTTCAACTACTTATTTTGGCATACAGCATTATAATAGTGCAAATAGTCTGTTGATATCCACCACCACCAGTGTAGAGAATACAGGACTACTCTATCTGATAATAGATAAATTTACCGAAGAAACTGGGATCAAAGTCAGTGTGATTGCTAAAGGTTCTGGAGTAGCAGTTGATCTAGGTCGACAGGGTCTAGTAGATGCAATACTTGTTCACGCACCATCATTAGAACAGGAATTATTAGATGAGGGAATTGGGATCAACCGCACTACATTGTGGTACAATTATTTCCTGATTGCAGGGCCAACAAATGATCCTGCGAATATTTCAAATGCAAATAATGTAACAGAGGCATTCAACAGAATATATGATACACAATCATTGTTTTACTCACGTGGTGATAATTCCGGTACACATATTATGGAGCTAAGTATATGGAAAGCAGTTCCAGATGCAGCTAAGGATAAATGGTATATCGAGACAGGTTCAGGTATGAGTTCCACTCTTGTGGCTGCAAATGAGAACCCAGGATATGTACTATCAGACCTTGGAACCTATGCACAGCTATCTGCAACAGATGAATTATCAAATCTTGCAATACATTATGATGAGGATGATAAACTTTACAATCCATATAGCTACATGGTAATAAATCCAGATAAGTACAATAATTTACACACAGAGAATGCATTTGAATTTCTTGAATTTCTGCAATCAGATGTGGTGCTGAAGATTGTCAGAGGTCTGGTACTTGGTGGGGTACAGTTATTCACACCCATAGGAGAGTAGATATAGTGTTTTTTGATAATCTACTGATATTGTTATCTTCAGAGGAGATCTGGAGTATTGCAGGACTTTCTTTATTTGTATCGATTTCAGCTGTACTAGCAGCAACTATTATTGGTATCCCATTGGGCATCATTTTCTCAGAGAAAAAATACAGGAATAACATTCTTATCTCTGCATTTATCAACACAGGTATGGGTTTACCACCTGTACTCATTGGATTAGTTGTATTCATGGTATTCACCAGAAATGGCCCTTTTGGAGATATTAGAATACTGTTCACACCTATGGCTATGATTGTAGCACAGTTTATACTCACAATACCAATTATAATTGGTACCACCAAGGCAACATTATCAGATATTCCAGTTGATCTATCCGATACATTAAGATCTCTTGGTGCCACAAACAACCAGATAAATATGCAGATACTGATTGAGAGCAGAATTGGTATACTAACCGGCATAACACTGGCACTTGGACGAGCATTCTCAGAGGTTGGGGCGATCATAATAGTTGGTGGGAATATAAGATATAGAACAAGGGTATTGACAACTGCTATAATCACAGAGGTATCCAAGGGTGAATACGAATTAGCACTTGCACTTGGATTAATCCTGTTAACAATCAGTTTTTTATTGACATCAGTACTTACCTCACTTCAGATAAGAAATAAATAAAATATCTTATGAAAGAGTTTATCAAATTACAATAAATTTACTATAAATTATTAGGTATCTTTTCTAATGGTATGGAAAGTTTTTCTCTCCCGCAGTGATTGATATTTCTAGCCAATTCTCGTAAGGGGGCAATGGACAGGTATAATTCTCAGAGTATGCACAGAATGGATTGTATGCAGAATTGAAATCAAGTATGAATTTATCACCCTCTTTCTCAAGATCCATATATCTTCCTGCACCATATGTTTCAACCCCAGATGTTTTATCTCTGAACGGTACAAAATAATGATCTGTATTATCTTTACTCTGATATATGTTTATTTTACCAATCTCATCTGTGTCTGGCTGTTTGAACTCTAGATACCCAATTTTGCTAAATTCTCGTGCACCACCAGAAGATAATTCCATCTCAACAGTTTCTATTGTGTCATATTTTTTCAATGGTAGCACAAATCTCCACCTCTCATCAATTTGATAGTATTCTAGGCTCATAAACTTATTTTTTATCTTTGCATCTGTGATGGGTGAATTTGGATGCTCTTTCATGAACCTATCCTTACCCGATCGGTTCATCTCAATTGATTTTCTGTAATTCATATCAGTTTATATTCCCACATTGTTTATATAAGCTTGCTTGTGAGCAAAGAAGCAATCAGTAAATTTTGTTTCTCAATATAATATAGAATAATAATAATTCTTCTAAACTGATATATTATTGAAAGACCTATGAGCAGTCATAGTGCAACAGATGCAAACAAAGTTGAGACAGAGGATAAGCTGCAGTATCATCTGAAGGTAAAACCTGGAGATCTGGCAGATACAGTACTGATACCAGGTGATCCTAAGAGAGTTGCGAATATTGTGGCACAATGGGATGAACATTATAAAATTGCGGAATACAGGCAGTATGTATCTGAGACAGGTATATACAAGGGAGTTCCCATCTCCACTGTTTCATCCGGTATTGGACCACCAGCACTTGAAATTGCAATTGCAGAGTTGAAAAATGTGGATGTTTCCACAATGATCAGAGTTGGTTCCTGTGGTGCATTGCAACCAGAGATTGAGATTGGTGATCTTGTGATTTCCGAGGCAGCAGTGAGGCTTGAAGATACAAGTAAACACTATGTCATACCCGAATTCCCAGCAGTTGCATCAAGGGATGTAACAGATGCATTGATCCGTGCATGTGAGGAGAATAATCTACCATATCATGTCGGGATAACTGCCTCCTCCTCCTCATTCTATGTGGGGCAGGGTAGACCGGGATATAATAACTACCTACCAAGCCACAGAGCAAATCTAGTTGACGATCTGACAAAAGCAGGTGTGAAAAACCTAGAGATGGAAGCGTCATTGATGTTTGTTATGGGATCAATATATAAGATAAGTACTGGTGCGGTGTGTGCAGTATATGCCAGTAGACCAAGAAACGAATTTGAGGTGAAAGGAGAAGATATTGCAATACTTGCAGCCAATGAAGCCACTCGTATACTGGTAGAGAGCCGAAAATAGTAGAGAAAATACAAATTTACTATCTAATACTCGCAAAAAGTCCCCCTGGTGGTTCACTAGATCAGTTATCTCTTGAGAATACAAATTTACCGGTTAATAACGCAAGTCCAAGTGTTAACATACCAACAGAGCCAATATCACCGGCAGGTACCTGTGCCACCCGATCACCCTTCTCAAGATCCTTTCTTGTCAATCCTGGATCACCACCACCAAATACAGCCACCCATCTCTTACCCTCTAGTGAATCCATGAATTCTTTAGATATATTCTCCTTACCATATGGTGGAGGTGCAACTACCACAATCTCATCAGGTTGGAATAACTCACGTACATCTGTGATATCAGATAGTGCCATGAAATTAACACCATGTTTCAATGCAAGTTTCTGTGCAGATGGTAATCCCCTCTGTGCAGCGGTACCCTGTGCATTGGTGATGATCAATGTTTTGTAACCCATACCAACAGCTATTCTTACAAATTCAGTACAGCTTTTGGATGAATTAACATTGTGGAATACAATTATTGGAAACATAATTTATCATTATTATTGCATATTTTAATGGTTTATTTACACTTCTAGATAATCACATGTGTATTAGATTTTTCTACATAAACCTCTGTAAAAGGCTAACCTCATTAGTATCCTCATTAAATTCTACAATATTGGAATTCCTCAGTTCAAATATAGTCTGCCTTACCTGTAATTTTGGATAAGCACTTGCAATTGCCAACTCATCGAGTGTGTATTTATCTTTCTCTCCATGGAGTATAAACAGGATCCTCACATGTGCAGCAGCAGAGAACACCTCACCCATCAATACAAGATAAATATCAAGTAGCTGAAGTGCATCAATATCTTTCTTCTGATCTTTAGAAAAATCCTCTAACTTACTAACAGTGGATTCTAGCTGCGATTCAATATGTGTGATCTTAGATTGTGCATTGTTATATTTCTCACGTAAATCATCTCTCTCTGCTTCAAGTGCCTTTATACGAGCAGTCAGATCCGTATTACTATTATCAAAATCTTTTTTCACATCACTCCAAAACTTATCCAGATCACTCTGGATCCCCTTAAAAGTCCGATTCAAATCTTCATTCATTTTAAACAGATACCGAGTATATAGAAGGTACTTTAATATTTTCTCGATAGATTGTTTTTAATCTTTAAAAAGATAGTAATTGATATATTTTTAATTAACAACTTGTGAATATCTATTAATGAATGACATCGAGCAACACTTACAAATAAATAATAATCAATAACTCGTGTTAAATATCAAATTGTTTAAATCGTATTTTGTTTTAATAAAAAATAATCAACTAAATTACCTGTTATTTTACGGGTAATAGATTGATAATGGCAAGGTGGCTGAGCTTGGCCCAAGGCGCTGGACTGCTATTGTGGATAAATTATATCCTGCGGACATTCAGTGTGCGTTCGCACTCGCGGGTTCGAATCCCGCCCTTGTCATCTTGAGAGGCTGTAGCCAATAAATTCACAGCCACTATTTTTTAGTAAGTTATTATTTGTTTAGAGAGAAGTACAATAAATATGTCATAGAAATATCTAAATACATTGGTTTAAAATCAACATTTTTAATTTTACAATGTAATATTCATTTATGAGTGATATTTGTCAGGCTTGTGGAAGTCAGATCACAACAGAGGATGTGTTCTGCCAACAATGTGGTAAAAGAACCAATAATACAAAAAATATGGGTAATGAATTCATAAATGATGAGATAACAGAGAAAAGTAATTGGCAAAGATATCGAGCTAGAAGGAGAAAAACAATGCCAGTTCGTATGCTGATTGCAGTTGTGTTCATAGCAATTATTACTCTAAGAGAGAATGGTATGAACTAACATAGGATATTTATTTTCAAAATTTCAATTTAATAAGAATGTCTCATCCAGTTTACCTTTTGGAAATCCAATATAAGCACCATTGTTATGCACTATTAATAAATATATGATTTATCCCTGACAATCACCGCACCAATCTCACTTTATTCATATTTTATTTGAGATTTTATAATTATTTTTTGTTATTGATTGAAACAGCTATTGAAATAACAGAAACTCTCTAATTATATTTTAAGTAATCAACAAAAAATATTGTAAACTTGTAATTATTTATTACTATGAATAATCAAATGCATGATATGGAAGCTGTATTGTTGATTATTTTTACTGTTTTAATCCTGATATTGATTTTTTTTCTCAATAATTCTTCAAAAGAGATGGATGAGGTTGATGATATTATCACGAAATTGCAAGTTATGGGATATAAAGCCAGCAAAGAATATTCAGATGGTAGTTTTACAATCAAGGTAGAACGTAATAATATAATTATCAGTATTGCTTCGGTCATAAAAGATAGCAATAGATCATACAGGATAAAAGCTGTTGCACAGAGATTGAATCCACC
>JAJRQD010000332.1 GCA_024280435.1 archaeon
AGAATATAGTAGAATATAGTAGAATATAACAAGAAAATAGTAGGAAATAACAAGAATATAGTAGAATATAGTAGGAAAATAATAAACTATTTAGCACTATTTTTACTATCATTGTGATTAACACAAACGCGAATTGGATGATATTTGCCCACTAATACCCACATTAATTCATCTTTGTAGAACTTGGAACACATTTAACAATATACTTCAATTAGCAGTGATTATCTCCATCATATCTCCGATATATACCATTGGATACATTCCTTTTTCATGTATATACTCAATTATATTCTCAGGGATCTTTATAGATGCTAATATCAAAACTACTCTGAAATCATTGTATTCTGGAAATAGTTTATCAAATTTTCCAGATTTGAATTTATTCTCAAAAACATCAACTTTATCTTTGGAGACTGTGGTCTTGGATTCTATTATGTACAGAGTATCATCTGAATTTGCAAGTACATCGATTTCCATACGAAGATTTAATTTCTTGTTGTATCTTCTGATATGATCAGCACTATTAATTATATTCTGACCAAATGCTTTCTTAATCGCAGTAGGAACACTGGGCGTTATAAGATCCTCAATAACAGTACCCATTTTATTTGCAAGATCTCCCCATTTTTTATCAAGATCTTTTTTGGATTGCTTCATCTCTTCTTTGAATTTTCGGGTATCATTTCTGATCTCTTCTTTGAATTCTTTCAACTCCTCCTTGAGCACCTTGGTATCTCTTCTGATCCCTTCCCTGAATTTTCGGGTATCATTTCCCATCTCTTCTTTGAATTTTTTCAACTCCTCCTTGAGCACCTTGGTATCTCTTCTGATCTCTTCCCTGAATTTTCGGGTATCATTTCCCATCTCTTCTTTGAATTTTTTCAACTCCTCCTTGAGCACCTTGGTATCTCTTCTGATCTCTTCTTTGAATTCATCAGTTGATATTACTGAATTAGTTACCTCAATTACTAGCCTTGCAAGTGCATTTGCAAGTTCTTCATTGTAAAATCGAATGCCCTCTATATCTTTCTCAGCAGTGGAGATACGGTTCTCAAGGTTAATATCCGGGGAAGTCATTCAATATAAAATATGATATCTGAATATATAAAGTTATATTATATCACCAATTTTATTTTTACTTACAGAGTAATAAAAATCAATTTATTAAATTAATGGACACATTACATGTACTTGGAATATCACAAATTAACACTAGACAATAATAATTGAAAAATCAACCAACTTTCTATCAAGATATAGTATTGTTAAATCGATTAACATTTTCATATCACCAGATAAAATCAGGTCTAGCTCCGGATTGTGGACGAAATATATTACCTTAATTATACCTCTATGTTTTCCTTCAGTTATGTAATCATTAATTAGGTATTCTTATCATCCCATCTCCTCAATGCTGAATTACTTACTCCTGTCAATTTAGATACTTTACCAGTGAAAATAACATATGATACCAATTGAATTATTAAAAAAAATTATGCTTTCAAGAACCAATTCATTCCTAATTGTTCTTCAGAAATAAAATAAACGGGGTGACTTTTTCGATACAGAAAACAGATGGATCAGTTATTTGCAAAAACTACAAATATTAATGATAGTCCAGCATCTCTCTCAACTCAGATAGATGATCCACATAGCCTTTACCCGGAGAATAGATCTCAAACACAAGTGGTACAAAATAATCAAGATCCTCAAAGTGTGTATTTATCTGGATACCACCCAACAGATACACCTTCTTCATCTTCTCAACTGTGATAAGTTCACGAATTGTATCATCAATCTCTTGAAAAATGAATCCAGGTAATTTATATAACTCATCAATACTATCAATATGTTTCATCAGATAATTCTCAACTTGATGTTGCTGACCATCGTTTTTTAAATCAGTCATAGTATTGTTCTGTATATTCATCAGTGCAGCAGTTGCAGAACCACAGCATACAGTCTCATCCACCATTCCCCTGCGAAGTATCTTTCCCAGCTCACCACTCTTATTGATACCAATATGAGATGCATAAAGTATGAATAGCGAGCCATTATCCGGTGCATGTGATGAATATGCTTTGAAACCAGAAATACCTGTGAAGGGAAAACCGGCAAGACCACCTAGCGAGAAATTCTCACCCCAACGTTCTGCAAGTGACAATATCAGATTATTCACCTCATCAGGACAGGTGGAATTACCAAATAAGAGGTTCTTCTCATCATTTCCAAATTTTAACAACAGATATTCCACCACATTCATCAATTTATCAATTCTCACACTTTCTGGATAGTATTTTTTCAACTGTGATATGTACTCCATAAACTGTCAATATAATCTATTAATTTTATAGATTATTATACGCGTGATAAAATATAGAGAAATACAGAATATTCAGAGATAACAGCAATATAGACGAGAATATAGACAAATCGAAATTATTATCCAATTATCCAAATTGCCTGTATAGCTAAAATAGATTCATTAACTATACAATCCATACTTTTAAAATTCTAACTATTAGTAAGTTTTTTACTATAAAATTTCAACTGAGGAAACAATTAATAAAGCATAATTCGAGGTATCAATTTATACTATCGAATTATGATACGTGAAAGAATATGACGGAAGAGAATAACAAATCTATAACTCCTGAAAAATATGATAATTCCGGTAATCATCTTGAATACTGGGATACTGAGAATGATCAATTCTGGGTAAGTGAGGGTAAGAATATTGCCAATCGCAACCTGTGGATCTCAATACCAAACCTATTGTTTGCGTTCTCAATATGGATAATCTGGTCTATTATTATCGTAAAAATAGAGACTATACATATTGCCAATCCAGATGTGTATCAGTTCAAAGATATGGGTGACCTCAGTGCATCTGAATACTCCGCATTGCTGTATACATTACCAGCAGTTGCAGGTCTTGCAGGTGCCACACTCAGAGTTCCAAACTCATTCATGATCTCAAATGTGGGTGGACGAATCACAATAGCATTGACTACTCTGCTACTGTTCATACCTATGCTTGCACTTGGTATACTGTTAAAAAATCCAGATGTACCATTCACAAGTCTTGTAATCATTGCAGTGATCACAGGCGTAGGTGGTGGGGCCTTCTCATCATCAATGTCAAATATATCATTCTTCTATCCAAAGAAGGTACAGGGTACCTCACTCGGATTGAATGCAGGACTTGGCAATCTAGGTGTCAGTGTGATGCAATTGCTAGTACCACTGGTTATGACTATCAAACTATTCGGTGCACTCAGTGGTGATGCCTACTCCACCAAAAGTGGAACCATATACATCAGCAACGGTGCTCTTGTATGGGTACCATTACTTGCTATATTCTCACTTGCTGCATGGTTCAGAATGAACAGCCTACCACAGCATGATGTGAGTAATACCAAAAAATCAGTACTGAAATTCACATGGCTAGAATCAATTGGATTCATCGCCGCAGGGTTCAGTGCAGTACTACTGATCATAGACTGGGGAGAAGCATTCAAATCACCTGGATTGAAAATACTAAGATTATTAATACTAGTAGTTATTGCAGTGTTAATCACTCTGGCACTGATGAAGTATGCAACTCCAACAGATGTCAAAGATAATCTGAACAATCAGTTCAAAATATTCAACAACAAACACAACTGGATAATGACATACCTCTATATTATGACATTCGGCTCATTTATAGGCTTCTCAGCCTCCTTCCCCAAACTTATATTCGATAGCTTCGGACTGGACCCCAGTTCATACGCATGGCTAGGTGCGTTTGTAGGCTCTATTGCAAGACCAATTGGTGGAAAGATGTCTGATAAATGGGGTGGTGCAAAGGTAACACAGTGGGATACTGTGGTCATGATACTATCCACAGTTGGTGTGGGATGGATACTGATACTGGCAAAGAACTCTAGCAATCCAGAGACCTACTTCCCAGTATTTTTGATATTATTCCTGTTACTGTTCATCACCACAGGTATTGGAAACGGTTCAACATACAGAATGGTGCCAATAATATTTGAGAAAGAACAGGCAGGACCTGTACTCGGCTGGATAGCTGCAATCGCAGCATATGGTGCATTCATCATTCCATCAATATTCGCAATTACCCGTACACAGGGTGTACCTGAGGTTGCAATGTTTGGATTTGCAGTGTACTACTTCACCTGTTTAGTACTGAACTGGTGGTATTATGCAAGAAAGAATGCAGAGATGCCCTGTTAGTAAATAATAAAATCACAACTATAATATTTTTGTAATCATATCTGTGAGCATATCCAGATCTTCAGTAACAGAGGTATTCAACACTCTGATACCCCTCCATTTTCCACTTATCACATGACTGCATACTGCAAGTATATCTGTATCCTTAACATATTCATAGAACTCATTGAGCTCATCGTCTGTATTACCACAGAGAATTGTGTAAGCACCCACAACAGGTTTGTTATAACTCTCAAATAATATCAGATCACAATCCGGTAGTGTATCCACAATTGCAGAGATCTTGCCAAGTCCATCTCTCTCCTCACGATCGATCAGAATTGCAGTCTCCTTTGGAGCAGCACATACAGTATAGATTGCACCGGCATCCCGATGTCTACGTGTATCCTTACCAGCTGGATCTATGGTGAATTGTGGATGATGGATATATTTCACAGTGGCAACTGTCAGATCGCTGAGATTAGCAATTATATTGACAATACTTGTGGTCTTCCCGGATCCAGATGCACCCACAAGAAATACAGATTTATGCATGATCCACATTACTACCTGTATTTATCAATATAATGATATTGGAATATATATTGATATTACAGTAAATTTATTCTCTATTCATCATCTGTATTATCTGTATCCTCTGTATTATCTATATCATCTGTATTATCTATATCATCTGTATTATCTATATCATCTGTATTATCTATATCATCTGTATTATCTATATCATCTGTATTATCTATATCATCTGTATTATCTATATCATCTGTATTATCTATA
>JAJRQD010000333.1 GCA_024280435.1 archaeon
CTTATCAAATGGCAATGACACCAGCAGTTGGTTCTACCAGCTATGCAAGTCTTGTATCATTCCTTGATACCAAAAACTATGGAAATAATTCAGTTTTTGCAATCAATGACACAGCAGTGGAATTCAAATTTGCAGCACCATATTTCGATGCAGATTCAATCATGAACCTGGCAATATATGATGAGGAAGTAATTGGAACACCAGCAACACCACTAGGTCCCACAGGTAATGAGTATGAATTCAATGATATTAAGTACTCAATTGGTGCAGGTCCATTTATGTTTGATCAAACAATAACAGACAGTGCAATAACAGGAAATATCAAATTACTAAGAAATACAAACTATTGGAATGGAGCAGTAAAGCTTGATTCAATAGAATTCAATAGATATGGTGATAAAGCAGGTGCTATTGCAGATCTTAAAGCAGGTTATGTTGATATTATTGATTCAATGATGTACATTGACAAGGTAGAAGTTGAGGGTGAAGCAGGAATTGCTTATACCGTCTTCGCAGATTTTGGTACACAGATGATGGCCATAAACATGGATCATCCAGTATTTGGTACCGGTGTTGATACACCATTAGGTAAATCAGATGCAAGCAGGGCAGCAGAGGCTGCAAATTACGTCAGACTTGCAATCTCACATGCCACTCCAAGACAACACATGGTTGATGAAATTTTAAAAGGACTGGGTACAGTCAGTACATCCTTATGGCCTGATAAGGCAGAGGGTTATGACAATTCTCTAGTTCCACACAAATATGACCTAGATCTTGCAAAAGAGTACATGGAGAAAGCTGGATATTCTTATAGTTATAATGATAGTAGTAGTGATATCACAAGTATAACAAGTACCCCAACAGATGATGTAAGCGGTGATATAACTCCTGTATTAGAACTACCATCCTATACTTTTTTCATAACTATGCTCACATCAACTAGTATAATTATTATGAGAAGGACCTTTAAAAGGAAAAATTAACTAAGCTTTACATTCAATTAGGTTTCACAGTTTATAAATTGCATAGCTTACGCTAAAAGTATAGAAAAGAATGAAGATGATACCACAATACATATTGTTAAACAAGGATCTATGCCATATTGATGAACTAGTGATGCAAAATTCAAGTTGCAGCTGCCAGTGAACTCACTTCTCAAGCAAGTAAATCTCAAGAATTGATGGAACAATTCAGAAATAATATATTATTTTCTTTATAAAAATAGATATTTGATCTTAATACTTAGTTTCAAATTTTAAACTTACCTGATTATTTATAAGCCTAAAGTAATTTATACTATTAAAATATCAATAATCTATGGAATATGATCATTTACTGGATACAACAGGCAAAGCCTGTCCTGTACCATTATTAGAGTTGACAAAGGAGATTAAGAAAGTAGAACATGGTAAGATATTGAAAATAATCTCCACAGATCCTGGATGTAAGTCTAATGTACCTATCTGGTGCAGAAGGCATAAACAGGAACTGATTAGTAGTATTATCACTAGTGATAGACTTGTATTCTATATCCGTAAAAATTAATTAGTTTTATCAAATTTAGTTCCACAGTTCTCACAATAATCACTATCTTGATCTGCTTGATAACCACAGTTATTACAGAATTTTACATCATATACAACTGTATACTGATTATCCTTGGTCTGAGCTTGTTTATCCTGAAAAGCAGGTTGGTATTGCCCTGCTTGAGTAGCAGGTTGTGAATATTCCATAGATTTGGGTGTTTTGTATACAGCTTTGACAATCATGCCCCTTGTAAAAATAAGAGCTATACCAATGAGAAATGTAGGAACTCCAAATAATGTGGGAAAACCTATCCAACTACCGAATAAGAAAAGGTATGTCAATACTCTGATATAATTTGATAGTTTCCTTCTTTTGGTATTTATTGCCTCAATTTCACTGTTAACAGGTTGTTGTATCGGTGCATTTGGATAGTACATATTCTATCAAAATAAGATGATATATTATATTATTGTTATTGAAGTAAGTTTTATTTATTTTTCGAGTGAACAAAAATTGTAATTCATCAATCAAAAAATACTGATATTTCAAGTATGTTAAATATATTTTTAATATTGATGATAAATCCATTTCTAAAAATTTACAATAATAGTGATTTACCTGTTTATCAATCAAAAAATGCAAATATTTCAGATCATTTAAGCTAGATATATTAAAGATTAATTCAGAAATATTAAACAATGAGTTTCTTCAATTCACTGATTAAATATTTCAAATCTGATAAACACAATCCTGAAATTGATGAGATACAATCGTTATTATTGAATAATAAGATTTCAGATGTTGAGAAAAGATTGAGTGAGTTAAAAATAAAAGAAACTGATAATAATTATATAGATTATCTATATTTACAATTACAGCTGATGTATAGCAAATCATTATTCAAAGAATGTACTATCAAATCCAAGGAGTTAATAGAATTAGCAGAAAGAGACGAGGATAATAAAATACTTGCAGGTAGCCTGTTGATAATGGCTGAGACTTATTTTAAAATTGGAGTATTATACAAATGTTTTGACGCGATTGAGAAGATCCGTGAGAATATAGATATCTTTGGAGATAATGAACTTAATCGTTCTTTATTCAATATTGAGGGGGCTATTCATTCCAGTACAGGAGATCTCTCAAATGCGATTATTGCATACAATAAAGGTTTGGAGATTTCAAAGAAAGATAATAATGAAAAAGGTATTGCAATAGCACTCAACAATATAGGAACTTGTTATGTAAATTTGGGAGATATTGAGAAGGCAAAAAATAACTATAAAAGAAGTTTTGATATCAAATTTAAAAATAATTTATATACCTCTGCTGCCATAACACAGGTGAATATTGCAGAAGTATATATAATGGAGGGGGAATATGAAAAGGCAGAGGAGATGCTAATTGATAGCCTCAATACATTCATTGATGAGAAGATAGATCCATATATTGCACATCTTTATTTTAACTTGATAGATCTGATGTTGATAGTTAATAAAAATAATATGGCAAAAAATTACCTTGACAGGCTTAAAGAACTACATGATAAGAATCAAAATCCAAGAATAGAGTTATATTATGAGATTGGAAAAGCATACATATTGAAAAATTCAGATAGAATTGTTAACAGAGCTAAATCACAGGAGTTATTCCATAAAATTGCAAATCAACCGATGATTAATTTTGAAATCACGATATCTGCAAAATTAAATCTTTTTGATCTATTATTGATCGAATTTGGTGAAAATTACAGTCAAGAGGTTTACAATGAAATAATAGAACTACTTGAGAATATACATGATTTTGCAAAAAATCAGAATTCATATACATTACTCATTGAAAGTTATATTCTTAGATCTAAATTCTCATTACTGTCATTCGAGATTGAAGAGGCGAAAAATCTGCTCACACAGGCAGAATTGATGGCGGAAGAAAAGGGTTTACAAAAACTAGCTGTGAAAGTTGCCAATAATTTTGATGAGATACTATCAAAACAATTATTCTGGGAGAAATTGAAGGATAATAATGCAGATATCAAAGAGAGAATTAAACTGCTCAACTTTGATGGAAATATACAGAGTATACTGAAAAAACAGTACAATATGATCAAGATAAAACCTGAAACTCCTATTATGTTCCTCATACTTTCTCAAGCAGGAATTCCAATTTATTCTGTTAAATTCAGAGAAGAAGATCAAATGGAAGAGAACCTTGTTGCCGGGTTTATCACCGCATTCAATGCATTCAGCTCAGAAGTATTCGCATCCAAAGGTAGTATAGAGAGGATTAATCATCATGAGTACACAGTATTATTAAGAAGAATGGAAAATATAACATATTGTTATGTGTTTAAAGAACATTCATACAGTGCAAATAATAAAATAAAACATTTTATCGAGCTGATCAATGAGGATGATAAGAGTAGAATAGAGGAAATGATTAAATCAGGTTCTATTGATATTAATTATTTTGATAATTACATCAAACAGATATTTGATACTGATTTTTATAAATGAGTAATATATGAGATTTTCTTTGAAAATTATTATTTAATTCTGAATTGTTTTATCAATTCTTGAGATTTACTTGCTTGAGAAGTGAGTTCACTGGCAGCTGTTTCCTCAGATACAGATACAACATTTATCATAGTACTGGAAATTCTATTGAAGGATACTTGCAAAGTACCTCTTATCTCATCTGCAACTGTTTCAATCCTCTCACTTGCCATTTTGGATTGATCTGATAATTTTCGCACATTCTCTGCAACCACTGCAAATCCTCTTCCATAATCTCCCGCTCTACTTGCCTCAATTCCAGCATTTAATGCAAGTATATTGGTCTGTAGTGCAATCTGTGATACTTCCTGAGTATTTAACTGTATTTTCTTCACAATATCATCAACTATTTTTTGTACTCTCTCTACATCCTCATTAACCTCTGAGATCAGTTCTGTTTGTGTGGTTGCACCATCTGACATTGCCTGTGAGGTACTTGCAACCTCCTCAGCACTTGCATTGATCTGTTCTGATCCTGAAAGTAAATCTTCTCCTGTATTTGATAGTATCTCATTTGATTCGGTAATTGAGGTGATTACTGTATTCAAAGATTTTTTCATTGATTGGAAGTGTATAGTCAGTTCATTGATCTCTTTACTACTTTTCATGTTTAAATTAATATCGGATATAAGATCTCCTTGAGATACCTGGCGTACATTATCAGTCAATTCTTGTACTGTATCAACTATACTTTTGGTGATGTATTTTGTAAAAATGAATCCCAATAATGCTAATATTATGAGCGCATATAAAGTTACATATCTATTGGTTTTTAATGTATCTGCAACACTATCCTGACTTGATTCAATCAATTGTCTTGCAATTTGTTCTAATTCAGTAGTATTCTCTTTAATAATTTCTGTTTTAGAATCAAGAATTATGGTTAGAATATCAATATCATTATCAGCAAGAATTATTGAATTGAAATTTTTCAGATAAAGTGCCCAATTATCTGAGTATTCAGCAATATGAGTAGAATTGAAATTCAATTCTGTGAGCAATTCATTGAATTGATCTATTTTATTTGATATATCTGAAACATAAATATTATATTCTTCATTTGCTGCCCTCTTAGTATTGTAATTGATTTCATTTTCCTTTACCTCAAAATAATATCTTATCAACTTATTATGAATAGATTCATTCAATTGATTGTTCTCAAAATCTCTAGTTAATAAATTATGAATATCATTTTTTACATTATCAATATTATACACAATAGTATTATTACTGCTAAAAACTCCTCCACCTTTATCCTGATAGATATAAAATAAATTTCCCACTGATTCTTTGTAATATTTGTATTCTGAATTGATTTCTTTTGCCTTGTTATTTATATCAACTGAGATATTCAGAGATACTATGTTGTCAACACGTTGATTTATTAAATCATTAATATCTGAGTGAAGTGCCAATACAGTATTATTTCCTGTGAGCAAATACTCTTTTTCCAGTACTCTTGCAGATTCAGGAAGAAATGATATATCTTTTGAATTACTTTCCAATACAAAAGCCTGGTCAACTAATAAATTATATTGAATATCATTATTATTTATTGAATACATATTGAAGAGACCACTGAATATACTTAGAAAGACAATTAGAAGCAATCCTCTACCAATAATTGTGGATAATTTAGAATTTTTATGGGAATTATCAGAATTTGACACATCATATATTATATTAACTCTATTTATATTAATTTTGATCACAAAATTTTTTTAGAATTAAAATTAAAAATTTACAGAGTTATGAGTACTTTAATTATATTTTTTCAAATCAACTGATTACTAGTTAATTTATTTTAAATATGCAGTTATTTATTCATATCACCACATTAATATTTATATTGTGTGTACATATGAATATAGTTCAGTTAATAATTTCTAGGAGACTATATATGAGATTTAAATTAAACAAGAGAGCAGTTTCTCCTGTCATTGCTGTGGTATTACTTATTGCATTGACAGTCGCAGCAGCTGCAATTATATGGGTAATAACAGGTGACTTACTTGGCAGTTCAAATGCAGAGTTGGTTATTGACAAACTGGAGTATTCTGACCTTGATAGTAATAACATGGTGGATCATATGGCCTTTATTCTGAGAAATATAGGTAGTAAAGATACCAATATTGTTACTGCTGAATTATCTGTCAATGGATTTATCTATAC
>JAJRQD010000028.1 GCA_024280435.1 archaeon
AATTTCCATAAAATACTATTATTAATAAAAAATATAAAGCCTTTTCTTTTTTGTAGAGTCTTTGGATAAAAACAGAATAATATTTCACTAGCATTGTTCTATTTGGTATAGAAGTTCTTAGCAGGTTTATTACCCATAAATCGGTGAATATCCTCCAGATACACCCAGCCAAATTGCTCATACAATCCCTGTGTATCCTTTGTTAACAATGTCCGGATTGTCTTGAATGCAGGATATTTCATAATGATGCTCTTGATGAAGAAGAACGTAGTCGAGCTAAAGCCCTATGTTCAATCAATTTTCCCTTGATTACCAAAGTTTTTGGATTTTTCCACCAATCCAACTTGCTTCCTCCCATGTGTTTCTTGTCTAGAAACTGTCTTGAAATCTCATTATCGTTCTCAAATATGGATATAGTTGTCAGTGTTTTCACACCAAGATCAACTCCTGCAGTTATTGTGTTTGCTTTCTTATCCATGGCTATTATTATGAGATCTCTGATTTCTGAATGGTCCAGCTTAGAATTGTTACCTTTGTTTTTTGATTTCAGTCTATCCTTTGCAAGTTGATATGGATTTACCATAGATTATATACTATTTCACTATTCAAGTGCTTTCAACTGTGTATTCAATAGCTTCATACAAAGATTATATTAAAAAACATACTAATATTATAGTAAATCAAATAAACTTTATAAGTAACAATTACTTCAGTAATACAACAATGGCAGAGTTTATTGAAGTTTTTATAAATATCATTAAATGGATTGTTATTCTTGGAGTAATCGGGGTAATAATTAACTGGTTTTTCTCTAGATTTGTGGTGATTTTGGAACCATATCAGGGAGTGATCAAAGAACGTTTCGGAAAGTATTCTGAAAAGCAATTTGTTGGAGGATACATTCTCAAATACCCATGGGATAGAATACTTCCAGTAAGTACTGAAGACAGGGATTTTCGACAAAGAACTCTATGGATCGGTTTTTGGGGACCTAGAGGAAGGAATACACATACTTTTCAGTTTATCAACAATTATCAGAACCAGATACAGAACAGAGGCAAGGAAGCCAAAGGTATACTGAAAAGAGGTGCATTTGAGGAGGATATAAAAGATGCACAGATATACACTGATCGTGACTTTATCCAGCATGGACCTATGGTGACAAATGATCAGATTGAACTAAATATCCTCTTATCTTTACAATATCAAGTATTTGATATAAAAAATTTGATTGAAACTGTTGGTGAGTTAAGCTATCGCAATTCAATAAGTGCAAAGGTAAATGATATATTAAGATCTAAATTTGCAAATGTGCAACTGGATGAATTATTTGTAGATCGGGAGAAACTCCTATCACAGGTGATTTCAGAACTTGAAGAGATAACACTTTCGTGGGGAATTAAAATACTCAATCTATCTATTGAGGATCTATTTCTTGAGGATGAAGCTCTACAAGATCAACTTGATGAGAGAAAAGTTACATTCTATGAGGGTGAGATAAATAAGGTGAAGGAAGAGTGGAAGAATAAGATTGGTATGGTTAGAAGCCAGATGAATGGTGATATTCGTAAGATCAATCTGGAAAAAGAGGCAGAGATAAAGGCAATTGAAACTGAGGCTCACAATAAAATTGCCAAGATCAACCTTGAGATTGCAGAATATGAGGCGGAGCTCAAAAAAGAGGAGAGTGAGATAAAAGCCACTCTTGAGGTATTGAGTGGTAAGTACGAGGGTGAGAAGGCAAAAGCAATCAAACATGCGATTAAATCCAATCCGACTGTATTGAAAATAGAGGCTGTGAACAGAATGAAGCAGACATTGAATAACTTTTCCTCAAATAATTCAACTCCTGAAATAATCAATTCTTTACTATCTGTGTATACTGATCATGATACATTACCTGAGGTGAGAGCAGAGATCCTCAATACATTGATCAAGTTGAATGCAATTGATGCAATTCCTACACTGCTGAATACAGTGAAAAATGAGAATTTGGATATAGAGGAAAGATTGATTGCAATTAAATCAATTGCTACCTTCTGTACTGATGACCACCATGTGAACAAGATCTCCATGATACCAGATTCTATGAGCTCTCATCCTGGATTTGGTTTCTCCATGGGACAAGCAATGGGATCAACCATTGGTAATAAGGAGGAGAAAAATAAATGAGTAATGAGAAGATTTATTTCAAATCATTTGTCATTCTGAGTCCTTATCAGAAGGCAATAAAGAAAAGACTTGGTAAATACATACCCGAAGAGGTAAAAGGAAGATTCTGGAAGATACCATTCATAGATAAATTATCAATATTTGATATGAGGCAGAAGAGTATAAACATAAGTTTCTGGGGTAAAAATTCATTACTCACTGATTCATATGCTCAGTGGTTATGGAAGGCAATACTTGATCAGATTGCAAATCAGGACAAATCAATCACCATCGTCACACCTCTTGGTAGAACTAATATTGATGTTGGAAAAGAAAAAGCAATCATTGAGAATGAATTGAAGAATCTTAGAGGAGAGTTGATGAATAAATTCATAATAGGTAGTTCAAATTTGAATAATTACTATATGGAGTTAAATCAAATTATTGCATCTCCAACTAGTGATGATAACCTGTACATGTCTATTGCTAAATATTGTAATAACAAAAATATACTGCCAAATATAAATAATCATTCAATTCATGGTCTGGTAAGAAAATATATTGAGTTATTAAACCTAGAACTTGATAATCTTAGAAAAGATCTTTTCACAACTGACACATTTTCCGAGAATGACCATGAGGTGAGAATACAGGTTGAGGAGGATATCAAGTCAAGATTGATGAAAAGGGAAAAATCACCACAGGAGTTGGTTAATGATCTAACGAATAGATTAAACAGTGCGTCATCAAGGATTGGTATTGGATTAATCAATAAGATGCTATTTGATGCCATAGCATCAGAAACTCAGAATTTACAGTTCAGACAGACAGGTCCTCTTTTCACAATTGACAGAATCGTGGTCAATATGGCCATTAATGTGCTTTATACCTATGAGAACCCAATAAAGATACTCAATTCAGTTGGAAAATATGATCACCAGAGGATGCTCATACAGAGATTGATCTCTGCAGTCAGATCTTCAGTTTCAAAAATTTCACTGGAAGAATTATTCCAGGAGAGGTCTAAATTGAATGAGAACCTTGCAACCCAGCTTGATGAATTTGAGAAGGTGTATGGGCTGAAAATATCAGGCCTCAGTATTGAAGAGATCTTCCTTGAAGAGCCAAGATTACAGCGAATGCTTGAATTCAGGAGGAGAGAGCAGTTATCTGGAGAGACAGAGTTACAGAAGGTGAGGTCTCTTAATGCATCTATGATCGTAGCAACAAATGCTGAGAAGGTGCATGATATTAATCAGACAAAAATCGCTAGTGAGGGTGATATATATGCAGCACATAAATACAAAGAGCGGAGAATAAATGAACTGAAGGCTAACAGATTGGAATTACAGAAGATGAAGGTAAATCAAGAGGCTGAGATCCTCAAGCTAAAGAATGAGGCAGAGGCAAAAGCCAAATCTTTAGAGTATATTGCAGCTGAAATTGATGAAGCAGTGCTTAAACAACAGGTATTGGAGTTAATTCCTGTATTTTTCGATAAAATGATGAAGGGAAGTGACAAAATAGTCATACCTCCAAGTGGTGATAATAGCATTGGTGACTTTATACTTGGTATACCTCTTTTTGATGCACTGAATAAAATGTTTAATGAAAATAAATTTGTTTAGTTTGGAAAATAAATTAATAATCTAAAATAATCTTGCTATAAATCAGTACCATAATTAAAATACACAAATATAATGTTTTTTAACATATATTTAGTGGATGAAAATAAATTAATTCTTGAAGTATTTGGCACCTATGATTTAAAAGCAGTTTCAAAAGAGCTTGAGAATGATACTCTAATAGGAAATACACAGATGGATACTTTAAAATATAAGATCAAAGTTCATCTTATTGATAGAGACAAGACAATTTATAAGTATAAAAATATGATAATCATAATATTTATCCTGTCACTGTTTGTAGATCTGCCATTACGTTATTTAATATTCTTATTTACCTTTATATATTTTATTCTCTATTATATGGAAACTAAAAAACTCAACAGTATTGTTGATCAATATGCATACTCAATTTTGCCTAAATTAAATCAATCTGAGGAGTCAAAAACACTTAAATCAATTCATTCAGTTGAAATTGAGTGTTATAATTGCCATACTAGGATTGTAGATACAGATATATTATGCTCTAAATGTGGAGTGGAGTTATTTAATTGTATAATTTGCAAGCGTATGATAGTGTATCGTGATGAGATATTTATTCATCCTAAATGTAGGAATGCATTTCACAAGGCACATATTCTACCTTTTGTAATTGAGAAATATATGTGCCCTCTATGTAAAGACCCCTTATCAGATGCAATTATTAAGATTTATGAATATAAATGATTATTTAATTAATGAGGACATATACTTATAGAAGTGATGTCAGATTATTATTTTCATTTCAAATAATATTTGTATTACAGTGAATGTATGATCTCTGCTCTCAACTCAGGAGTCGTTGTTAGTACCTAATCATGAATATAAAATATCTGTTCCAAATTCTTATTACTTTCAAGTATTTTCTCTGCTTTTACTATGATATTGACATGTTTATCTATCTTGTGCCTTTCTTTTCCAAATCACCCTGCCATAGACTATGATAACTATTTCACTATTCAAGTGCTTTCAACTGTGTATTCAATAGCTTCATACAAAGATTATAGCAATAACTCTCTCTTATCTCTTCTCAAATTTCCTGAGGACATCATCAAGAACATATTCTCTTGATATTTTCCAGTATTTG
>JAJRQD010000334.1 GCA_024280435.1 archaeon
AACAGGGTAATTGGGGTGAATCATCAGAAACAAGGCATGCATTCATTGATGATCCACGAAATAAACTGTTTTACAATTATCTTGATTATGTCAACTATTTCAAACCAAAAATATTTCTTTTTGAGAATGTTAAGGGTATGGGGTCATACAAACAGGAAAAAGAAGAGAAAGTATATGGGATATTAGATGTGATTGAAGCGGAGTTCAAAGCTATCGGTTACAGGACGATGAGAAAGTTACTAAACGCATCTAATTTTGGTGTACCACAGAACAGAGAACGTTATTTTATAGTAGGAGTGAGAGATGATATGGAAAAAGAGTTCAAATTCCCCAAACCAACCCACATTTCTCTTAATAATGAATATCAAACCACTCTAGATATGTTTTTCGGCAATGAAGAAAATGATATAAAAAAAGAGGAAACATTATTACCTGCTGTGACAGCATTCCAGGCAATAGCAGATCTACCACCTGTTGAATATCCAGAAAGCAGTAATCAGGTATATACAACAACCATAGAAGATTCTGTTATAAAATACAGAGAATTATTCAACACCATAGATAAGTGGAGTTGGAAAAAATCAATTGGACAATCAATGATCAACTATCTTAATACTATCAGAGGAAATAATTCAGATTTGATTTCAGGGGCAGGTGAGAAAGGTATCATCACATGCCATGTACCAAGAAAAGTAAATGAATTGGGGGATAAGGAAATATTTCCACAGCTTAGAACGGAACCCAATTACTCATTTAAATATGATGATCTTGATGATGATGATCCTTTGAAACGTTACAAAAATCCTGGTTTCAAGGATAGAATGAGGAGAATTCCATGGTGGAAACCAAGCTGGACAATTGTGGCTCATCTGAAAGTCGATGGGTACATGTTTATACATCCAGATACCAAACAGAACAGATCAATCACAGCACGAGAAGCAGCAAGATTACAATCATTTCCGGATACATTTGATTTCAGTGCAGGAGGGACAATCACCCGTGGTCATCAGTACAGGGCAATTGGTAATGCAGTACCTCCATTGCTGGCAAAAGCACTTGGAAAGTCAATTATTGAGTGGTTGGATTCAATCAAATAATATATGAAACATAATAATATTGAAATTAATCAGGTAAATGTTGCAAATAAAATTGGAGGTTATAGAGCTATATTTTATAGAAATCCAAAAAGTAAAATTTTTTATCTAATTAGCTATCTATTTTGAAAAAATCTTATAATTTAGAGGTTGAATAAACAATAGTGGAAATAAATAAAGAAGTCAACATAATAGAAAGAGAATTTATGTGTTGGCTTATATCAAAATATAATAATATTTCAACTGAAAGATCTTTTCCAATAAAAAAATTTTTTAGTGGATTTTTGGAAAAATTTCCATTATTGGATGGAGGAAAGAATGATAGTGGGAAATTACAGATAAAACAATTTCCGAGTGAGAGTTTAGTCACTACCAATAATATTAGAGAAGCATTTTTAGCTCGTCATAGCGGCTGTATAAACAATCAAAATCTTACAATAAAATCTGAATGCCAGCTTCAACAGTGTGATAAATATGAACAAGATCAAAATATGAGTTGTAACTTCAATAAAGGTGTAATTTGGTTTAGAGAGTTATCAGATGAAGGAAGAAATCATTTTTTGAAATTTTCAGAATTATCTTCCACTATTTTATTTGATCAGGTGTTAAAGAACAAGAAAATTGATTTAGCCAAATTATACTTTTTCTTGTATGGTAAAAAACCTAATAATGAAAATGATCTTAACAAATTGATAACTGATTTTAATTTAACGGAGGAGGAATTAGAAAAATTGTTTGAAAATTATGGAGATGAGATAAATAAATCTGAAACAAAAATTAATGAGCCTCTTGAAGATGATAGTGATATTTCTGATCATCAGTTTAACAAGATACTAAATATCTTAAATGATAAACCTCAAATAATTTTGACTGGTCCACCAGGTACTGGTAAAACCTACCTAGCTGAAGAGTTTATGAAGAGATTTGTAAAATATACCTCACATTGGGAAATCATTCAGTTTCACCCTTCGTATTCCTATGAGGATTTTATTGAAGGAATTAGAATAGATAATACAGATGGTATGTTAACATATAAACCAGTAAAGAAATTATTTAGAAAGCTATGTGAAAAGGCATTAAAAGCAAAGAAAAAAGGTTCTGATGAAAAATTTGGAATTATTATTGATGAAATTAACCGTGGTGATATTTCAAGTATTTTTGGAGAATTAATTTATGCCTTGGAAAAAAGGGGAAAACCAATAAGTACACCTTATTTTGATGAGAAACTAGTCATTCCTAATAACCTTTTTATCATAGGCACTATGAATAGTACTGATCATTCCATTAAATTATTAGATAACGCACTACGAAGGAGATTTCATTTTGTAGAAATCCCACCTTCTGTTGATGTATTAAAATCATGGTTAAAAATAAACAAAGTAAGCGAAGGTGATAAGATACTAGATACATTCACTAAAGTGGATAAATTGCTATCTAAACAAATCAAAAAAGGATTGAAAATTGGACACACTTACTTTATGAAAGACTCTTGGGACACATTTAAAATTGCTTGGCAATACTCAATCCTACCTTTAATAGAAGTGTATGTAAATTTCAATGAGGAAAAAATGATTGAATTTAGGGAATTGATTTAATATGGAAATAATCGAGGTTAGAGAATATAAAAAATCAGATAAACCTCTAAAATTGTCACATAAAGCTTTTAATAGTCACCAAACTAAATTACAAAAAATTTTCAAATTAAGTCCTCCTTCAGTGAATCCTACATCAATTTCATTTTTCATAACTGCAAAACATTGGGTTGGTATACTTCAAATTGAAAATTATGTAATAATTGTGAAACCAAAAGTTGAAGATGCAAAATTTGGTTATATGCTATCCAAAGTAGAAATTGCCTATGTACACCTTCTTCCAGAGATAGTTCAAGAAACTCAACTCAGTGAGGGGTTTTTCAAAAAATTGATAAAACAATTTTTAATTCGCTCAATTGAAGTATTGCAAATTTCATTAAGGAAAGGGTATAGATCCAAGATAATTTCTTCATTCGATATTAAAGGAAAACTATTAGTCTCAAAATCGATTAAATCGGCATTGAAAGGCGATTACAGGCAATACCAAAAGTATAATGAATTTACTGCTGATACTTATCTTAATCAAATTATAAAATATACACTTGAATTTCTTAAACCATTAGTACATCATGACTTTTCAGATTTAATCGAAACACTGGATATTATGTTAAGGGAAGTTACAATTCTTGAAAATATGGACACACAAGAATTTGAATTTATTCAATATAACCATTTGAACATTCAATATAAAGAACTTATTGATTTTTGCGAGATAATTCTAAAACAGATAATTGTAGAGATTGCCCAAGGAGATGCTTCTTTCCATGCATTTTATTTGAATTCTTGGGATATTTATGAACGATTTCTCAGAATTATTTTCACTAAATATCTGTCAAAATATATTGTGAGTAAAAATCATTATGGTTTTAGCAAAAGTTGGGATAAAAAAAAATTAATCCCAGACATTACAATACTTGAAGGAGAAGAAGTTCGGTTTATTATAGATGCAAAATATAAAACATCAGTAACTGCTACTGATTTACAACAAGGCAGTCATTATATCAGACATCTTTTACTTGATAAATGTGAAATTAATAGGGTCTGTGTGTATATTTATCCACAAATAAATGAAAAAATAGTAATGCACACAGTAGAAAAAACACAAGATAACGGTATTTTTTATTCTCATTCTATTGATTTATCAAAAATTGATAATGAGGATTATCTTTTAAGATGGATACAATCAATTTTGACTGAAACATCTATTAGTCTATAAAAATCTAACCAAGTTTATATTTTAATGTAAAAATCATTCCAATTTTTTGTGAAAATATTTACTCATCAATGTATTTGATCTCAGCACTAGTTTTTTCGATTATTTTATTTTTTAATCCAATATTTTACTAATTAGGATAGCCAAATCCTCTCCCTTATTTTCATACCTTTTAAGATAATTTCCACCCATTAATCTTGAAATTTGAGTATGAATTTTTTTAAATTTATACCTTTTTCACGGATAATCTTACCCTTGTATTCCATGCAAGAAACATATAATCTCTGGAATTCTTGAAAAAACGACCTTATTGTTGGTTATTGTGTAGGTTTGCGATATCTTGTGGAGAAAATCTCATAATTCAATTTAAAAGATTTTCTCATGGACACCCAATAATGGACAGACTAATGATCGTAATATTATATCAATAGCACCTGTTATCCAAAATTCCGTGCTTCAAAGCGTGATAATCATACAAATGACACATGTTATCATGAAATTAGCAACTGTTTTTATCAAGAAAAGCATAACTTCCAATAGAGTCGAGGGTAAATTTGGTAATTTCGATCTGAGTGTTCCAATAAGTGGCAGAAAAAAAAAATTAATTTCTTATCAGAATATGGTTGATAGCTGGTTACGACCTGTTATTTCATTTGATGATTATTCACAATCATCAATATATACAACTAGAAATCTGAACAAAGCTGTTCAGATTTCCATATTAAACTAATACTCAAATAGATTGGATTAAAATAGCAGAGCTCAGAATATGTCATTTAGTATGATTTTAAAACTTAACGTGTTATTTTATTACATATCTTCCAAATTTAATAAAATTTAGATGCCTTGGTTGATTGTTTGTATCCGAAGCCTGGAAATGCCCGTTAACATAAATAATAAAAAATAAAGTTAGAATAGTATAATGTGCCATTATATAACAAGTTAATCAGAGATAGAATACCGGATATAATTAAAAGGAGAAATAAATCTTTTCGCACAAAAATACTAGAAGATGATGAATTCCATGCTTCTTTACTAACAAAACTAAAAGAAGAAATAGTTGAATTACAGAATGCATCCAATGATACTGAAGCAATAGAGGAATTGGCTGATATTTTAGAAATAATTCACTCGTTATCACAAATATATAATTCAAACATAGA
>JAJRQD010000335.1 GCA_024280435.1 archaeon
ACTATTTCTTCATCTATATTATCTAAAAAATACGGTAATAGTTTTAAATCTCTATTAACTATTGAAATACTATCCAAAGTATTTTTAGCTAATTTATTGCTAATTGCAATTATAAAATCACCTTTGTTTTGATCCTTACATTTTTCAGGCATTTTTTGTTTTTCAGATGTATACCCAACTGATTCGAAATTAAGAATTATTGCATTCTTGAAATAATCGTCGCCTAAATGTGAAATCATATGTCTCGTCCCTAAAAAATTAGTAAAAATAATAGAAATCAATTTATCATAATTCTTAGATCTAATCGCATCAAAAATATAATGCATTTCAGTTTTTTCTAGTCTTTTTATTTTACATTTTAAATAAAATTCTATCCAATCATTCTCATAAATATCTTTACTGAAGGTCAAATCAAACCATTGCACATCTTTCTCTAGCTGCCACTCATTGAATATTTCCCATTTTACTGGATCTCCTTCCTCAAAATCAGGCATCAATAATGCAATATTCTCATCTCTCATATTTGCAGCAATAAAATCTAAAACAAGCATACCCGATCCATTATCATCAGCACCCGGACAATTTGGGACTGTGTCATGATGTGCAATAAGTAAATGATATGTTTTCTCTATATTTTTTGGAGGAACCCAGAGATTTCTACCAATATAACCTTTATATTCAAATTCAATGATTTCTGCGTTTATTCCCCACTTCTTCCATCTTTCACATATAGCTAATACCGTATTTTTATGATTTTCAGGTGCAGAAACTGGATTTCTATCACCAATTATAATCTGCATGAAATTTTTTAGATGATCGATATTATTTTCTATATCAAAAACCATTAAAATTTTATCAATAAAGTTAGTATTTAAAATATTGAATTACGACAAATAAAGTAAGATAAAATATAGCAAGATATAAAAAATATTGAATATTTAGTAAAGAAAGAAATTTAGAAAATTCAACAAAAGTTTATCATCTGATTTGTACATACAAATTTTTAGTTGTGAATTTCACACCGGGTGATGTCACCATTGATTCTAATACATTCTCTGGGGATATTTTTCCCATTTTTGCTCTATTAATATATTTATCTCCACAGCTATTGCACCTGTGTACTCTGTTTGCCTTTCTTATAGTTTCACAGTATGTCTGTGAGTTGTAGCTCTCATCTACAAACTCAATGTGAATTCCATAGAGCTCACATTTACTTCTCAGATCATCCTTGAATTTACTCTATAGATATTTGGTATATCAAATGGATTTATACCACTTTAATAGTTTATAAATGTGGATGCTATCTGTTGTAAAATACTATTGAAATATTAGCAAAAAATGACATATCAATTCTTGACATATTGATATTCTTGATTGTATAATTTTATAAGTATGTACTCTAGATATGATAAAAGGATCGAATCGAATGAGTAACCTAATACCCACTGCTGATAATAAACATCCACTTCTGAAAATGGAAAAAGATGAGAGAAAAAAGTTTGTTATGCAATCAATTTTGCTCACAGTCACGATGACTGTGGTGCTGTATATATTTCCCAGTTATTATGGTCTAGAAAAACTGACCACTAATTCATCTTACTTTCTACTGGATCTGTTCAGCTTCAAACCTCGTGTCTACACATATGAGGATAATCTGAATGCACTTGGAATTGTCGATAAATTTCTGTATGCACTATATGATCCAAGTAGGGCCACATATCCTGCAATCTCTATTGATATTGGGAACACTAGAAGAATGAACTATCTGATAGTGAGAGCCTGTACGGGAATGCAGGCTGGTGCATTATTGTTGGGATTGATTTGGAGTACTCCCGCAGAGACACAGGATAGAATCAGAGCATCATATGTTATGCTGATTGCATTATTTGTTGGTAATGTGGCAAGAATTGCTGCCATGATTGCTATGACAACTATTATGGTTGGTGATTTCAAAATAAACTATGAGGATGCATGGTATCTGGCACATGATGTTATGGGTCGTCCTCTGGGCTTTTTTGGAACAATTGGTTTCACTATGCTTATTGAGAAGAGAAATGTAAGAATACTTGATACAATTCAGGCATGGATGGATTTTCTGATGAATACCAAACCCAAAGTAGAGAATTAATGCATGGACATTGAGGGCGTATTTGAATAAGAATAATGGATATATCTAAAAAAGATATGTCAAAAAAGGACATAATATTTTTACTTGCCATCATACTTAAATACTATAACTAATAAATGGATATATCTAAAAAAGACATATCGATAATCGATATAAATTTAAGGATTTGATAAGATGACTGAAATTGTTGAACTTAAGAAAAATAATATTAAGATAAATATTAGCGGTATGACGTGTGCGTCGTGTGTTAATACAATAGAAAAATATGTATCCAATCAAGAAGGAGTAGGTGAGATAAAGGTAAACCTGCTATCTGAGGAGGCTCATATTGAATTTGATCCCGAAAAAGTATCTGAGGCTGATATTGTGGGATGGGTTGATGATATAGGATACCAGGCAGAGGTTAAAAATGAGGCATCTGCTGATAAGATACAGCTGGATATTGAGGGAATGACCTGTGCTAGTTGTGTAGCTATAATTGAGAAGTATGTCGGTTCCATCGATGGGGTTGATAACATCTCAGTGAACCTCACAACAGAGAAAGCTGCAATCAGTTTCTCACCTGATGTGATTGGTGTGAGAGATCTGATAGAGGCAGTAAGTGATGTTGGATACAAAGCTCAGATAGCTGGTGAAAGTATTGATCTTGAGAGATTGGAGAGGATTGAAGAGATACAGAAATGGAAGAAAAAACTGATTTACAGTTCAATTCTCACTCTTCCCGTACTTGTAATCGCAATGGTATTTGCATATATTGATTATGCACCAATTAATGAACTTATGGAATTTGAATTGTATCCAAGATTAAGATTGGATGATACTCTTGAACTGATACTATCAACACCAGTACAATTCTGGATTGGTGCTGAATTCTATAAAAAATCGTATAAGGCTCTTAAACATAAGGCTGCAACAATGGATGTACTTGTTGCAATGGGAACATCTGCTGCATACTTCTATGGTATTTTCTCAATGATCTATGCAATACTCAACCCAGAATACAGTGGTGTTGTGTTCTTTGAGACATCTGCATTACTAATCACATTTATTATACTTGGTAAATATCTCGAAGCATCTGCTAAGGGTAAGACATCGGAGGCAATTAAAAAATTAATGTCTCTTCAGGCTAAATCTGCAATTTTACTTGAATTGAATGAGAAAGGAGAGGTAGTTGGTGAGAAAGAGATCTCCGCAGATCTAATTCAGAGAGGAGATATTTTGAAAGTATATCCTGGTGAGAAGATACCAACTGATGGTGAGATAGTATTTGGAAATTCTGCAATTGATGAGGCAATGGTTACAGGTGAATCATTACCTGTGAATAAAAAAGAGGGTGATGAGGTAATTGGTGCAACTGTTAATCAACAGGGAATGCTACACGTAAAAGCAACCAAACTGGGAAGTGAATCAACACTCTCACAGATCATCAAACTGGTGGAGGATGCACAGACATCAAAAGCACCTATTCAAGGAATGGCAGACAAGATCTCTGCAATATTCGTACCTATTGTGGTGGCTATTGCAGCAATTGATTTTGTTGTATGGCTATTACTTTTGAATGCTGGAATAGTACCTGCTTCATGGTTACCTGTTGGAACTACTAACTTCATATTTGCATTTTTACTCGGTGTATCAGTACTTGTTATCGCATGTCCATGTGCATTAGGATTGGCAACACCCACCGCTGTTATGGTTGGTACTGGACTTGGTGCTGAGAATGGAATTCTGATCAAAGGTGGAGAACCACTTGAGACTGCACACAACATTGACGCTATTATACTTGACAAGACTGGAACAATTACATATGGTAAACCAGATCTGACTGATATATTCACACTAGATGGAAATACTGAAAAAGATGTACTATACTTTGCAGCATCTGCAGAAGCTGGTTCTGAACATCCACTTGGTAAATCAATAGTTAACCATGCAAAAGATAAGAATATGGATATAAATACCCCACAGGAATTTAATTCCATAACTGGAAAGGGTATCACTGCAAATATTGATGGAAAACAGGTATTTATCGGTTCAAGAGGATTGATGATTGATCAGAATATATCACTTTCCAATGAAACAGAGGCTAAAATGAAGAGTTATGAAGAGGATGGAAAGACTGCCATGATTGTTGCAGTGGACAATAAAATCATTGGTGTTGTTGCTGTTGCAGACACAGTCAAACCCGAATCTAAATCCGCAATTGCTGCACTCAAGAAAATGGGTGTGGAAGTTTGGATGGTAACAGG
>JAJRQD010000336.1 GCA_024280435.1 archaeon
AGAGAGTATGATACTGCATACAGGTATCTAACATCACTATCCTATAATGACCCATATATTGATCAGAAGATACTGGATAATGCAAGATATGATTTCAGAGAGAAAAAACAGTATAATCTGGAAGTACAGATATTTGATGATGGTACATTATTCCACTATCTTGGTCTGATTGCACATTCTCAGAAAAAATATGATGAGGCAATAGATAATTATGAGGAGAGCATGATTTATAGAAGAAAGTCAGGACATTACTTAGATTTAATTGAAACAAATTTAAATCTTGGTTCCGTGAATCTAGAAATACATGAATATTCAGCTGCACTAGAACACTATATAAATTGCTGAATGAAATTTATTAAATAAAAGATACAAGCTACTATATTATCTAACTTTATCCGAATTTAATTTGGATATTAGTAAAAAAGTGCTAATATTAAAATTACAGAATTAGTTTATGATTAACAATTAATTATAAAGGTTTTACTTTAATTTCTTATGCATCAACATTATGAAAATCATAATTTGGATCTCGGTTATTGAAATGATACTTATCTATGTGCTTCTGATCAATTCTTTTCAACTGCCTTGTAGGATTGGGGAAAATAGATAATAATTCCCATCCAAGATCCAATGTCTCAAAAATTGTTCGATTGGTCATACCTTGATTAAGGAACCTGTTCTCAAATTCCTCTGCAAATTTAAGATACAGCATATCCTCATCTGAAAGTGATTCCTCACCAACTACCGCCACAAGATCACGAATCTCACGACCCTTTGCATATCCTGCATATAACTGTGCGGAGAGACCTGAATGATCATCCCTAGTGGACCCTTTTCCAATTGCCTCCTTCATCAATCTTGATAAACTAGGTAATGGATTAATAGGGGGATAAATACCCTTTCGACTCAGTGCACGGTCAATAAGTACTTGACCTTCAGTTATATAACCAGTAAGATCCGGAATAGGGTGCGTCATGTCATCAGATGGTAGTGTCAAGATAGGTATTTGTGTGATGCTTCCTTTTTTACCAATAATTCTGCCGGCTCTTTCGTATATAGTTGATAGGTCGGAATATAGGTATCCTGGGAATCCTCTTCTTCCGGGCACTTCTTCTCTTGCAGCGGATATTTCTCTTAGTGCTTCTGCGTAGTTGGTCATATCAGTAAGAATTACAAGTACGTGGTAGTCTAGGTCGAATGCCAGGTATTCGGCATATGTAAGTGCAAGTCTTGGTGTGATGATTCTTTCTACTGCTGGATCTTCTGCAAGGTTTAGGAATAGGGTTACTCTTTCTAGTGCACCTGATTTTTCGAAATCTGTTTGGAAGAAACGTGCTTCTTCTGCAGTAATTCCCATTGCTGCGAATACTACTGCGAATGATTCACCTTCACCTAGTACAGTTGATTGTCTTGCTATCTGTGCACCTAGTTGGTTGTGTGATAGACCGCTCCCGGAAAATAATGGTAGTTTTTGTCCACGTACAAGTGTTAGTAGTGCATCAATTGCGGATATACCGGTTTGGATGAATGCTCTGGGGTATTCTCTTGCAGCAGGGTTTAGTGGGTCACCTGCAA
Organism: archaeon; assembly: GCA_024280435.1. GTDB lineage: Archaea > Asgardarchaeota > Heimdallarchaeia > Heimdallarchaeales > Kariarchaeaceae > JAJRQD01. The sequence continues at coordinate 1,576 of JAJRQD010000336.1, forward strand.
TGGGTCTTTTTATTTTACCAATAGGTTTTGGTCCACCATCGATTGGGTCACCTCTTCCGTTGAATACACGTCCGAGCATATCTTCGGATAGTGGTAATCTTAGTGTTTCTCCGATAAATCTGATTGTTGTGTCTTTTGTATCTAGACCAGATGTACCTTCGAAACATTGTACTACTGCAAGTCCATTAGTAACTTCAAGTACTTGTCCTTTTCTTCTTTCTCCTCGTGGTGTCTGAATTTCACAGATTTCACCATAGGATACGCCTCCTTTTCCTTCAAGATCTACGAATAATAACGGTCCAGAGACCTCCTGAACGGATTTAAAAGTCCTTAGTGTTGGATCGCTTGTTTCCTGTTTTGTACTCATATTATTTTGTCCTCATCTACTCTGAAGTGCTATATGTTCATATTATACTTTTATTTTAAAATAACTTTGATATATTCTTAAAAAAAATAAGTTAAAAAATTATAAGTTATACGAAGTGTGATATTAAATCGCGATTTCATACTTACTTTTCGAAATATCTATTGTGATTATAAAGTAAATTTATTAATGTGTTGAACTATATTTATATTGGTGGTATATATAAATAGTGCACTGAATATTCCTATTTATAGAAAAGATGGTACGAAGGGCAATTATCTAGAGTTCATCACAGCAGATGAGTTTGCCACTCTATTCCCTGAAAATAATCTGGAGGATGAATTGGAGGTATCTTCTCTTGGTATACATTTGATCAGCTCACAGGGAATTAAATTACTTACTCATATTTACAAAAGACATGTTGAGAAGAGAATTAGAATTATTACAGAGAGAGGAAAGGTTCTGATATTACCTGCCAAGCAGAAAGTTGCAATACTTGATAATTTTAATCATAATAATAGGTTTCATAATTTCATTGATGTGGATAAATTATCAGAGGGTGATACTTTGATTGAATTTGCAGGTGAGTTCAACAATGTATTTGCAGGAATGGAGTATATTGATCTGATTAATACACTCATTAAGGTAAGTCCCAAGGATAAGTTATCAGAGATCTCTGTCACAGGTGTTAAAGAGTACTTGAGATCAGTTAATAATTTTGATCAGAGTAAGCTGGTTAATTCAATGGAATTTTCCAAATTCTCATCAATTATGGAGGCTAATGGAGTATATGAGGAAGAATTGGATTATTTCAAATTATCTACTAAGGATAATGAATTGCAAGTAGCTAGTAAATTACATCTTACAAACAGTTTGTTTGAATTTCTTGGATATTTCTGGAGATATGGTACATATACAAGTGATATTCCAAATATTGTAGTTTCGGATTATAAAATTGCTAGAAAAATTGCGAGGCTAATTAAAAAAGCATTGAATGCAGGTGTGACTATTGTTCCTATTTCAAATGCCAGGTATATTATCTCACTTCATTCATCAATTTTCACAAGGATACTAAAAGATATTTTTGAGTTAACAGAAGATACTGTTGGTATAAAATTACCTGCAAGGATTTTTAATTCGGATAATGAATTCATATCTGCATTTATCACATCAATTATAATTGACAATACAATTGATATTACTGATAATAAAGCTGTCAATCAGATAATTTTTCTATTGAATATACTTGGAATTTACCCCAATATAAATTATAAAGATAAAATATATATATCATTATCAGAGAATGATATAAAGTTGATTAACGGGGATAGGGAGGAGGAGGAGCTACCAATTGATAAAATACAATCAATAGAGGATATTAAGATAAATGATGATGTTACCTATCTTTTGAACTGTGGTTCTACATATTTTGCAGGTCCGGGAATATTATTGTATTCAATGAGTGAGGAAGATGAATAGTACAAATCCAATCTATAATCTAGAGTTTACCAAAAGAATTGCAGATCCTGTGCATGGAATGGTTAGAATAACAAGTATTGAGGCTAAAATTGTAGAACATCCTATATTTCAGAGATTAAGGGGGATAACACAGCTAGGTATGGCAAAATATGTATTTCCAGGTGCAATGCATAATAGATTCTCCCATTCACTAGGAGTACTGCACAATGCCACACTGATGTATGATGCAGCCTATAGAAATTGGAACAGAAGTAAATTTCTCAATAGAAATGGTACTGAGATTGATGAAGATTGGATATTCTCATCTGAACTGTTACAATCCACCAGATTGGCTGCATTATGTCATGATATTGGACATTTTCCCTACAGTCATAATTTGGAAGAGGCATTTGATTGGTTAGCAGATGAAAAGATCATTGATAGTTCACTCAGACATGAACAGCTATCAGAGATATTGATAAAAAACTTACTTGAAGATATACTTGGAGATCATGCAAGTAGAATACCTGATATGATCACAGGTAGAATGAATAATTACAAATTATTATTTCCAAAGACTATCATCAGTGGAGCAATTGATGCAGATAGAATGGACTATCTTGTCAGAGATTCAATGCATTGCGGTGTGAAACATGGAGAGTTTGATAAAGAAAGACTGCTTGACTCAATCATACCATACAATACAAAGATAGATGGAGAGAATTCAGATATACTGGCATTCAATGCCAAGGGAATAGAGGCAATAGAGCAATTTCTACTGGCAAGACACAGAATGCATCAGACAATATATTTCAATCCTAGTGTAATCGGGTTTGAAGCAGGTATTCGTAGAGCTTACTATCAGATATCATCTGATAATCCCCCTTGGGAGCTACCAGATACATTTAAGGAAGAACCTGAGAAATTTATCAACTTTGATGAGAATGAATTTTTTGTGCAGTTGAAAAAAGAGCTTGTTAAAAGAGACAGTTGGATGGCAGATCCAATCATTAGAAGAAAGCCTTTGGTGAAAATGGGCCCTTACTACCACACAACTACTCAGGGATCCGAGAGTACTGATGAAGAGAAAGAGATTTACAGCACACTCAAAGGATTACAACGACAATTAGAGCTACCATCCCATGATTGGAAAGCTAAAGATCATTGGGTATATGCAGAACACAAAACACAGACACTGGTGAAATCCATTCCAAGATCAATTATCCGATCATCTGATGATGGATTTGATGATTCTGCCAATTTGAAAAATGTAATACTACTAGTTAACGCTGATGGAAACTTGATTGATCCTACCAGTATTGTTGGAGGCGGACAACATACATTTTTACCATTTATTGCAAATCATAACTATCATAGATTTATATTTTATACTAATAAAAACAATGCAGATAAATTACGTGATGAGCTCAAACCACTACAATCTTATTTCTCAGATCTGCAGAATAGAAAACCAATAATTGATTAAATTGCTAGCTTTTTTAGAACTGATTCTACATAGATTAATTCTTCACTTGGTATATTTTCTTGAAATAATTCTAGATTGTCACGATCATTCTTCTTAAGATAATCAAAAGAAGCAATTAACTGTATTTTCCAAGGATTTGATATTTCACTCTCACCAAAAATTGTTTTTAACATTCTTGTTGTTCTCTGTATTGCACTTGGAAGCTTGTACCTTCTTGATTTTTCCTGCCAATATGAAGTTATTCCAGGATTATCAGGACATATATACACAGGAATATTATTGTCCCAGATAATTTTTATGTAACCTAGCATTTCTGCTTCCAACAGATCATCATCAAGAGTTTCCGAAACAGGACCATACTTTCTCCAATGGAAAATATATCCAATACTGTAAGTATGGGACTGGATTAAATAGATTAATTTCTGTATTGCCCTTTCTCCTTTTACTGGACCAAATTCTTTCAGTAGATAAGATAAAGTCAATAAACGCTCCATATATGACATGTACAGCATCGCGTTATAAATTTGCTTAATAAGCTAGGAAATATGTAATTATATATTTATAATCAGATTTGATAAAAAATCAATATATGGAATAATGAGCCATTAAATATTCAAAGCTAGTAATTAAACATATACCAACAAAATCAATAGGAAAAAAAAAATCATTTTGCAGTTTTTCTCAGCTCTTATAAACAAAGATCAATGTTTGTTTTTTTTTTGTGATCAAATTGTAATACATTGGAGAATATGTATTTAAACATTGAAAACTGCAAAAATCTTATGAAGGCAATAGTATTGGATAAAACTGGAGGAGTTGATGTACTCAAAGTATCTGAGGTGGAACAACCTGTACCAGAAGATAATGAGGTACTAGTCAAGGTGAAATATAGTGGTGTTAATTTTGCAGATCTTGTGACAAGACAGGGATTATATTCATGGGCACCCAAAAGGCCAAATATTATGGGATTGGAAGTAGCAGGTGAGATAATTGAGATTGGGAAAAATGTTACCTTGCACTCAATTGGAGAGAGAGTATTTGTAGGCACTCAAAAAGGTGGATATGCAGAATATATATGTATGGAAGAACAGTTTGTACTACCAGTACCTGAATTCTATACATGGGAAGAAGCTGCTGCATTTGGAGCCCAGTGGTTCACATCTTGGGTAGCATTACATGAGATGGCACGAGTTCGAGAAGGAGAGAGATTATTAGTTCATGCAGGTGCAGGTGGTGTGGGGTCTGCTGCAATAATGCTGGCAAAAGCTCATAATATGGAAGTATTTGCAACATGTTCACCACATAAAAAAGAAATTGTTGAGATGCTAGGTGCTACCTATTTATCTTATGATAATTTCGATAAAGAGCTGATAAGATTGGATAAAAAACCAGACTGTATTATTGAGACAATTGGAGGTGATGTGTTCAAAAGAAGTTTTGATAATCTCGCACCGATGGGAAAATTGATTGTGATCGGTGTATCAGGAATAAAAGTTAATAAAAAAAATCCATTTTCACTGTACAGAGCTTTGAAAGCGATACCCAAGGCAAAAATGTCTCAGGTAGTAAGAAAATCACGTGGATTTATGGGATTACATGTGGGCCATTTATTAGAATTTCCAGATAAAATCCTACCAATTTGGGAAAATATGCAGAAAGTAATTGTGAAACATCAATTACGACCAATTATAAGAGAGAACCAGATTTTTCCAATGTCCAGAGCAGGAGAAGCACATCAATTTATACATGATAGAAAAAATATAGGTAAAGTTCTGTTGAATCCTTCTAAATAATTCATACTCTTTTCAATAATAATGCCCAGAACCAATCAATCAGAGTATGTGATAGCATAGCACTGAATAAACCTCCAAAACGATAAGATAAACCATATGCAATACCTGCGATAAATGCAGTTATGAAATATAACCAAACATATTCAGGTATCTCATTATTCCAGTGTGTAAAGGCAAAAGCAGCTGAAACTATAATTAATGATAATATTTTTGAGGTTTTATTATTCATATAATTATCAGTCTCATGTAGTATTATCCCTCTGAATATCATCTCTTCTTGTAATGCAATTGTGATAAAAATACCAATAAAACTTACAATCATCATTAGTATATCAAATTCAACTGGATTCCAGATAAGAAACCCTGTAATTAGACCAAGTGGAATAATCAGAATTGAAGCAACAGGTGTGATCTTATTTGCGATAATCACACCTTTTATTGTTGGCTGTAATGATTTATCATCAATAACTCCCTCTTGATTCATACCTATTATAATTCCATAACTAACAAATCCAACATGTGCCATCCATAATGAATTCATCAAATATCCAATATCTGAATATTCTCTGAATATAGAGCTTGTGTATCTGTGATCAAAACCAATCCAAAGTATTGTAGCTGCAATAATATAAATTATTGAATTTATTTTACTTGATAATTTATCAAAAAATACAGGTAGTATAAATAATAAAATTGGTAACAGATACCAGAATATAACTGTACTAAAATCGATAAATTTACCTGCAAATATACTTAATACCAAATAAGGAAGTAAAACAGAGATAATTGGTGTTATCTTCACAATATTACTATTAGTGATTTTATCTCTCAATTCAGGTATCCCTATATAGAATATTGGAAATATAAACCATATACTAAGAACAAAAGAACCAATAGATAGTGACAGTGTACTTTGTGGAGCATATACCAATACTAATGTGGCTATAAATAGTGTGAAAATACTAATACTACCTAGTATTTTTTTTGTCATGATATTATGAAAATAAAATAAAAAAATAAAGCTTTGTAGGATATTTCAAAACTTTGTCCAATATTTAACTAGATAAAATTTCAATTACAGATACAAAAAATATCATTTTTCACATTAAATGTTGTCTCCAACATAAGTTTTTAATTTGATCATAATTAATGTAATATAAGGATAAATTATTTATTCTTTAAAGCCTCTGTGGTGTAATGGCTAACATCGGGGCCTGTCAATACCGTTTTCACGGTTGCAGGTCGCCTTGGCTCAGGGTTCGATTCCCTGCAGGGGCGTTTTTTCAATAATGATAAATGTATAAATCATTTTATTCTTTACTCTATTTATTAACTATAATTTAATGATCAGATAACCAATTAAAATGTGTGAAGTGATATTTGGTGATAAATCGAATCTTCGAATAGGATTAATCATGATTTTTTGACAAAACTAATAATAGATGATGAAATATATCAATTATGGCAGCTAGATCTATAAATCTGAAGACTAATATCATGAATGTACCCACTAAGATACTTTTTACATTCTTATTCTTTTTAATGGGTTTTTCAATAATAGGAGCTGGTTTAAAAGGACAAGAATCAACTGCATCTATCATCATATCAATTGGATTATTGATGGTATTTATTGGTCTTGCACCTTGGTATATTCCAGTTATATATAAGAAATATGTGTATCCAAAAACAGATGCAAATCCAGAATTGAAATTATAATTTTTTTCTAACCAATAATTTATTTATGTCAAATATAGCAATACTATATTCATGATTGAAAACAATATTCTCCTAAGTAAGTTTATAAAAAATAATCTTGTGGATTATGATTTATTATTAGAAGATGATTGGCTTGATAAACAGATTAAAATGATCGAGTGTGCCAATTTAGAAAAATATAGTAAAAAAGAAAAATTGGTTTTCTGGATAAATACCTACAATATTATTGTGTTGAAATCTGTAATAATAGAGTTCAGTAAAAATAGTAATTGGAGGGGCAATATTTCAATTATAGGTAAATTTAAATTTTTTATATTTAGAAAGCACAAAGTTAGTAATCATTATTTATCTTTATACCAAATTGAGAATACAATATTAAGAAAAGAATTTAATGATCCCAGAATACACTTTGCAATAAATTGTGCTAGCTTGAGCTGTCCGTATTTACCAGATAGATTATTTGATGTTGATACAATTGATGATTATCTTGAATATCTAACTCATGAATTTATAAATAACAAGAATAACGTTATAGTAATGAACAATATTCTATATCTAAACAGGATTTTCAAGTGGTACAAGAATGATTTTGATAGTAAAGGAGGACTTATCACTTTCATAAACAAATATACAAATGATAAGTTAATTTTTGAAAAAATTAAATACTTTAAATATGATTGGAAAGTTAATTCGAGCTAAAATTCGCGATTTAAACGATTCAATCACGTAAGGTTTTATAGTAATAAGTCGATTAAAAAAATAAGGATTGATTTAAGGATGGCATCATTTCCAAATAATTTACCACCAGAAGGTCTGGCTTTAATTTATAAATTATTAATATACTATGGTATTCTATATGTTATATCTACTGCCATATCAGCTAAAATAATAACTAGAAAAAGAGTTAAACCATTAATACATCAGGAAAATTCAGTTTTAGGGGCTCCTGAAGAACATGATGAATTTATTTTTGATAATAATATTGATCGTGCTGCAAATTTAAAAATAGGAATATCGTCTGTTGAAACAGCTATATTAGAATTAATGAAAGTTAAGGACGTTGGTTTAATCTCAGATGATGCCTACTCATCACTTAATTCAAAATATTCACAGGAATTAGAGAGATTAACTAATCTTTATGAAACTATGGATTTACAGGAACCTATTTTAGAGGTATTAGAAGATCAAGCAGCAGAAATAGAACCTGAAGAGAATTTGGATGAATTTTTAGGACTTGATGATGATGATGAATTTTTAAAACCAAAAACAAGAGAGATACCTGAAGAGTTCCCAACTCCTGTTGAAGCAAACAAGCCTGTTGCTCCAAAGCCTGTATCTCCCAAGCAATTCTCTGCTCCAAAGCCTGTATCTCCCAAGCAATTCTCTGCTCCAAAGCCTGTATCTCCCAAGCAGTTCTCTGCTCCAAAACCTGTATCTCCCAAGCAGTTCTCTGCTCCAAAGCCTGTGGCACCAAGTTCATTGAAACCACAATCACCAAAACCAATTACTCCAAAGCCTATGTCACCACAAGCAGTAACACCAACAACTGGTCAAGAAGGAGATGAGAAGATGTTTGCTAAATCTACATCTATTGCAGCAATTAGAATGGATATGTTAAGAGAATTGGCAAGATTAAAGAAGTTAATAAATGAAGACGAATAAATAAAAATATGAGTATTGAAAAAGAGAATTTAGCAAATTTCATAATTTCTAATATACCTAAAAAGGGATTGATTGCTTTAGGTGCAGGGTCTACTGTTAATGCATTAATTGATGTGCTTGGAGAAATAGAGAGTGAGTTAATGATAATATCAGCAGCTTCTAGTACTTCATTGAAACTAGCAGAAAATAATTTATATGAAGTACCAATATCTCATCTATACAATACCTCAATTGAATTGTTAATTGATGGTGCAGATCGGATTATTAACAGTAATACAATAATTAAAGGATATGGAGGTGCTCCCACAGCTGAGAAAATTTTATGGCAAGTTGCAGATAGAAAAATAGTTGCTGTGGATACTTCTAAGTTAGTTATAGAAGATAAATTAAAAATTCCAGTTGAAATTATTCCTATGGCTCTACCAATTGCAAGAAAATTAATATCTGAGAAACTTAAAAATGAGTTAAAAGGATACAAGATAAGATTATTAAAACCTATGGATATGCCATTTATCACAGATCTTGGGAACTACATTATTGATATTACCATTAGTTCATCTAGTTCACTGGCTAAAATACATGAAAGTATTAAAACAATTACAGGAGTAGTAGATACAGGTATATTTACAGGGTCTGTTTTAAATAATACTTCAATTTTTGTGGGTTATAAAGATCATGTAGACCTATATAAGTCACCTTAAATTTATTTTAAAGTCTGAACTATCCAATAATTTTTCCAATCTTTTTGTTGTTGATTTTTTTCTAGAAAGCTGAATTTCTCCATTGTAATCAACTTTTGCATTCATAATAAACTTCTCTCCAATATAGATATCAACTATCCTATTTATAAATTCCCTTCCTGCTTTAATAATTAAATGTTTTTTAGTTTGAAAAACATCAATATTCTTATATTTATTTTCATAGGAATCTAAAACAATTTTAATCTTATAATCTCTCTCAATATGATCAAATATTGAAAAATCATTTTTAATTAGTTTTGCGAAGTTCTCAGGAACTGAAACCTTAATTGTTTTATTATTGATTCTTAATAAGTTTATAGCATTATCACTTAAACCATAGTAATTTTCTTTTAATGTGATTGCAATTTCTTTGTATAAGCTATTTTTAGTTACCCTATTTTTTTTTAATGGAATAACTACAATCTGCTCACCAAATGAAAACATCTCATATAATGGAGTATGATTTATAAAATCATTAACTTCAATAACAGGTCTAGCAAGAGATTGATCATTAAATCCTCTTGGTGTTTTAACAACCATATTAAGTGATAATACAGTATCTATCTCACCATTATTTATGAAAATAACTGTATCAATAATATTGGGTATTAATCCTAATTCAATTCTACTCAAAAATCTCTGAATTGCATCAATTGGTTTTGTAGCATGAATTACTCCAACCATTCCAACTCCAGATAATCTCATATCAGAATATATCTCAAAATCATTATTCTTCCTAATTTCATCAAATATCACATAATCTGGTCTCATTAGTAGTAACAGATCTCCTACTTTCTCAATGTCATCTGGCAATACAGTGAATTGAGTTATTCTATCATCTAGTTGTAGATCTCTTGGTTTCTCAATCGTCTTGATTATTTTAAATTTATCTGCAAAATAAATAGCCAATGCAGAGGCAAAAGTTGATTTTCCATGACCAGGAGAGCCTGCAATTAATATTCCCTCTGCCCTTTCATCTAATCGATTTTTCAATTTACGATCTACTTTATAGTCTGCCATAACTCTATTTATTGTTGGTCTAACTATTGTTATCTCAATGACATCTGAAAAAGGAGGAAAAGTTATCACAATTCTATAATTTTTTAACTGTATAACTTTATAAAGTGCATTCTCATCTTCAAAAAAAATATCTTCATCTCGCATATATTCATAAATTAAATCGATATATTCATACAATAATTCTTTACTAGATATTTCATCATTTATATTTCCTAATTCCCAGTTTCCGGGTACTCCATATTTTGCCATTGGAGGTAGTTGCTCGCGTAGATGTATACTCATTGTGTTATTAAATACACTGAACAATTGATTTAATAGATCCATGATTTATTAAAACATTGATATTTAAATTATCTTTTGAAATGCGACATCAATAATTATAATAATCAGAGCAAACAACATAATAAGAATAATTCTTTTTTTAAATAAATTAGCTGTATCATAACATGGATTTTTTATCATTGGGACAAGAACTTGTAGAATCAAGATCAAAAATATAACCAAGGCAATAATATAGATAAAACCAAAAGTTCCATTAATAATTGGTATTGTAGCAATACTAAATGCTATTGATATTATAATTATTACAACATATGCAGCTTTTTTCTTTCCAAACCTTACTGCTATTGTTTTTACATTATGTAATTCATCACCAGATACATCCATTATACCTTTTGATACTTCTCTTGATATATTTAATAGAGCTGATATTAAAAATAAATATACTGAGGGATTCCAATTTTCTATTGGCCAGAAATTAATATAACCTCTTCCAACTGCATCACCATATAAAAAAGCAGATGTTGCAGTTATACCAACAGATATGTTTCCTATAAAACCTGTTTTTTTAAGATATGCATTATATATCAAAGACAATACTAGAGTCAATACCATAATGATTATTGCCTCAACCTGAAGAAAAATCCCGGCAGAAGTGCCTATAATAAATAATATCACTGTATATATTTTTGCATTTTTCATTGATATCTTCCCAGATGCTATTGCTCGATGAGGTGCATTAATTTTGTCAATTTCAATATCAATTATATCATTATGTACCATTGCAATTCCTATATAGGATACTGCAACTATTGCAGTCAATAAATACTTCCATAATTCAATTTCAAATCCAACTGCAAACCATATACCCGATAGGGCCATCATAGTAACCATAAAAGCATTCATTGGTCTCAACATTTTGAAATAGTCAAATAATACCACAATTCATAAAATTATCCATTAAATATAAATAAATATTTATTGAATTCATCAAGATAATAATATTTTAAGAATAGTCTAACATTATTTCTTATTCTTCACATTTTTTATGGAAATATTTTCCGGAATTAATTCTTCTACTTTTAAATATGAAACATCACCAATCGCATCAACCATACCAAATACCAATAACTTGGATGATTTTGATGCTATATCAATAAGTATCTCTAATTCTTTCAGATTAATTGATCCACCTTCATTTAGTGGTTTAACATAATATTTTGCCCCACCTATTTTGGTTTTGAATCTCGATTGTATAATCTGAAGAAAAAGGCAGAACCTTTACCAACATTGACTATATATCCTCTATTTCTTAGGTCTTTATATAATAAATATCTCAACATAAAATCAGTATTTTTATCTGAAAAGTATTCACTAATTTCTTTAACATCAAGAATAACTCCTTCTTTTTTAATTTCAATCCTTTTTAATTCAAAAAGATGTAATGCTTCAAAACTATTCAATCTTACTCCCCCTTGTTCCGGAACACCAAAATATCCCTTATTGTAAAGAGTTATTGCCATATCACCTGTACAAAGTACATCATTATTATTCAGTATTCCAGGTATTTTTATTTTTGACATTACTAATACATGAATAAAATCTAGCATTCAAAATAGTTTATTTACAGTTATGATAATTTCTATGTGATGTAATCCCGGAGAATAGTTTTTTACTTTGAATACCTGTACATGCTCACATTTTACACCATAATATTCAATCCAATTAGTATATCGAGTAATCCATTCTTCATAGTTCCCCGCTTTAGCAATTGGATGCAAATGTATATTACATCTATCTTTTGATAATTTAATTGCTTGTGCAATATGAGACTGGTCAACATCATGATAACCCATAAAAATTCGATCTGCAATGTTACTCATACTAACTCTTCTACAATCATCATTAATCAAATTAACACTTGTAATATTGTTTTTATCAATTGTTTTTTCAAGGAATGTGAATGTATATGGATCTTGCTCTATCAATATTGCGTTAATTTTCTTGTAAAATATTGGTTGAAGGCTTAAATTACCAACTGCTGCAAACATGTCAACAATGAATTCATCTTCTTGAACAATTGTTACCAATCGTTTTCTCAAAGCTGAATTACCACCTGAGAACATTATTTTTTTGAAATCAAATATATATATCACTTTATTCTCTTTGTGTTCAATGATTGAATCAATTGAGCCTCCCAAACATACAACCTCAGGATTCCTACTCTCACCGATTGTATTCTTGTAATGATAAACACCCTCACACCACGGATATAGAGATAAAATAGCTTCTCCTAATTTATTATCCAGCTGTTCCTGTGATCTTAAGAAAATGAAATTACCATGTCTTTTGTATCCTGATGGTATATTATTAATTGCAGGATAATTTTTTTTTATATAATCCTTAAATCTCACAAGTGTTAATTAAAAAACCAATTATAATTATTGTTTATATTGCGCCAGATCAAATTATCTAAATAATTAGTGTACAACATTAATTTGTGAAACCAACGTCTGCACAGACTAAAAAAATATATCAAACCTTAAATTTTCAATATGAAGGAATTAATTTTCGCTTTACAGATATAAATATAATAATCTCAAGAAAAACTAAAAGAATTAAAATAATTAAAAATGGAGATATACAGCTATTCTCACTTCGTACTAATGATGGTAGATTATTACCCACAATGGATGGAGGGCGCTATTTATTAGAAAATGGATACAAAAAAAATAGAGTAGTTGTTAATAATGATGCAGCACCTTTTGTGTCCAAAGGAAAATCTGCATTTTGTAAACATGTTATAAAAGTAGATGATAATATTGTTCCTGAAATTGAAGTGTTATTGATGTCAGAAAATAATAGATTACTTGCAATTGGCACTGCAGTACAACCTGGATATGCAATGTTACAATTGGATACAGGAATTGCAGTTAAATCAAAACATCATTAATTTATCTAAGATTAGCCATTGCAGCTGCAAGATCTCCACCACTTTTTCTCAATGCATCAATTGCTTCTTTTTCTGATACATTTGCAGTGGTCATAATTAATTTAACATCATCCTCTTTAATCTCTACATCTTCTGGTGCAATTGGTGATGTAGTATCAATATCGATTGGTCTCCTCTCCACTTTCTTTGGTACCACAGTCCACATTTCCTGTCCCATATTCATAATTGTAACTTCTGGAGAATGAAGCACTATCTCCTCAGTAGCAGTTCTTACAATCACTTCAATAACATCATTTATCTCGTCTGTTTCTATATTATTGACTGCATTTCTCATCTGCTTAGCAGACATTCCACTCATATCACCCATATTACTCTGAGCTCTTCTATTTGCTCTTCTTGCATTTCTTCTTCTTTTACTCATAAACCAAAGATAAACTTCTCATAATTTAATTGTAATGATATTTATCAAATAATATTGATGTAAATTGAATTAATAATTTCTTGTTAGAAATTTATGAGTAATTTTACTATTGTTATATCACATTGCTTTAAAGTATCTTCTATTATTTTGGAATTAGAATGTCAGTATCAAACATCCAACAAATCAGAGAAGTTGAGGAAGCCAGTGAGGCTATCCTTAAAAAGGCTGAAATTGAGGCTCAAAATTTGATTTCCGATGCAAGAAAAGAGGTCGAAAAGGTTATAAAAAAGACCAAGAATGACGCAGAGACTGAAGCAAAAATATTGCGAAGTAAAGCAGAAGAAGCAACTGAGAGTGAAATTAGTGCAATTGAAAAAGAAGCAGCTGCAAAGAAAGAAAAACTGTATGCTGCAAAGAAAGCAAAACTTCAAGAAGCAACTGATATAATTGTCAAATTTGTAACGGAGTAGCTTTCAAGTGAATCGCGAAAGATATAAAATCGCAACTATTACTGATGATATCACTGCAATCGGTATGCGATTATCAGGAATTGGAGAAGCAAAATCTGTCAAAGATGGTGAGAGTGGATCTAAACTAATCTCACAATATGCTAATGATGCTACTATTGCAGTGATAATCATCACTGAAAGTATCGCAGCGGAGAATAGAACCCTAATTAACAGAATAACTATGAGACCATGGCCAGTTATTGTAGAAATTCCAGGCCCTGAAGGTAAAATAGAAAAAGAATCATCGTCAATCAAAGAACTTGTAAAAAGAGCAATTGGTATTGATATGGATATCTAATCACTAATTTTGTCAAGAAAAATTATTGCTAAATCTTAACTCTTTTTAAAACATCTAGAATCATCAAATTATATTAGAACTAGATTTGATCTAGCTTGATAAGAGTCGATTTAGGATGAGTCAAGAAAAAGAAATTAAAGGTACAATTGTTAGAATTGCAGGTCCTCTGGTCCAAGCATCAGGTATGAAAGGTGTACGTCTATATGACGTAGCAAGCATCGGGAAAATGGGACTTATCGGTGAGATTATCAAAATTGATGATGATACGGTATCAATCCAGTGTTACTAGAATACTGATGGAATATTTCCAGGTGAACCAGTAGTAGGTACTGGCGAACCATTATCTGTAATGTTAGGTCCTGGATTAATGTCACAAATATATGATGGTATCCAAAGACCACTACCATCTATCAAAGATCAAGTGGGGTCTTATATCACACGTGGTCTAGAAATTCCAGCACTAGATATGGAAAAAGAATGGGAATTCAAAATTACCGCAAAAGTTGGTGATATAGTGAGTGGAGGAGATATTATCGCAACAGTTGATGAAACACCATCATTCCTTCACAAAATTATGATACCACCAAAAATAAATGGGAAAATTATCAAAATTGTAGAATCAGGAAACTATAATATCCAAAAAGTAATCGCTGTCGTTGAAGACGAAAATGATAACAAACATGATATTTTAGGATACCAAATATGGCCAGTACGTATAGCAAGACCATTCAAGAAAAGACTTGCATCCGACGAAATACTAATCACTGGACAAAGAATTTTTGATACATTCTTCCCAATTGCAAAAGGTGGAGTGGCTGCTGTACCTGGTCCATTCGGAACGGGGAAGACGGTAACTCAGCACTCATTGGCTAAGTTCAGTGATGCACAAGTAGTTGTGTACGTCGGATGTGGTGAACGAGGAAATGAGATGACAAATGTGCTTGAAGAGTTTCCACATTTGAAGGATCCAAAGACGGGATTACCACTGATTGCAAGAACTACGATGATTGCTAATACATCAAATATGCCAGTAGCAGCAAGAGAGGCATCTGTGTATACAGGTGTCACCATGGCAGAGTATATTAGAGATCAAGGTTATGATGTGGCAATGATGGCAGATAGTACTTCTCGATGGGCAGAGGCAATGAGAGAGATTTCAGGTAGATTGGAGGAGATGCCAGGAGAGGGTGGATATCCAGCATATCTTGGTTCCAAAATTGCATCTTATTATGAACGAGGTGGTAAGGTTGAGACTCTTGGTAAAGGGAATCAAGTCGGATCTATTTCAATTATTGGTGCAGTATCCCCACCAGGTGGAGATTTCTCAGAACCAGTCACACAGAATACACTTAGAATCGTGAAGGCATTTTGGGCGTTAACCAAGAAATTAGCAGAACAGAGGCATTTTCCAGCAATTTCATATCTTGAGAGTTATACACTGTATTGGGATGTATTAGAACCACAATTTGTGAAAGTATTTGGAGAGGACTTCCCAGAGTTGAGAGCAAGATCATTCAAATTGCTACAGGAGGATAATGAATTGCAGGAGATAGTTCAGCTAGTCGGTCCAGATGCACTTCCACCAGCAGAACAGATCACACTTGAAGCAGCACGTTTGATGAAGGAAGATTATCTACAACAGAATGCTTTTCATGATGTGGATGCATTCTGTTCACCAGAAAAACAGTACACAATGCTGAACAATATTTTCTTGATCTATGATAAGATGAAGGAACTTCATGGAGCAGGAGTTGAGATGTCACAGATAACAGATCTTGATATTTTTGAGAAGATTGCACGTATGAAGTATGAAGAAGATATTGATGTTCTAAAAGCATTGGGCAGTGAAATAAAGAAATTATCACCTGGTCAGTTCTCAATTGTGACTATCTGAAATAAAACAATATTAAAATATAAAAGGTATGTATACTTGAATAGTCAATAAATTGTACTTTTTACTTAACATGGGATGTGCATTCGCATTTATTCGATGAGAAATTATTTTTAGCTTCCAAAGAAAAAAATACTTAGCTAACTAGGCTACTTTTATCTGATATGATGAAAAATGGAAAATTAAATAATAAATAATAATTCTTAATAAAGAAAGAATTGTAACTTTCTACTCTTTTTTATGTAATAGTTTATTTTTTAAATTATGCAAAGAAAGGAAGCATTCAATAGACTATTTTCCATGGGTTTTGATTTTGAATTTTATAAATCTAGAAGTGATAGACAGAAACCAAGAATGAATCTATCCTTAGAGACAACTGAAAAAGAGGTTGCGAAACTTACAGATGAACAACTATCCAAAATAAATCAAAAGATGAAAGTATTGTTAATTGGTGAAAATTGGTGTGGTGACTGTGCAAATGCAGTTCCAGTAATTGCAGGTCTCGCATCTAGAATGGATAATTGGGAATTCAAAATTGTAGGTAAGGATGATATAAAGGAAGAAGCAATACTTGATCATTATAAAACAGCTGGAAGGATGAAAATACCAGTAATAGTATTTGCTGATGAAGATGGTGATGAGGTAATTAGGTGGTCAGAGAGACCTACACGAAGTTATAAATTGTTATATGACCTGTCACTCAGAAGACTTCCAAAGGAGGAATATATGGCCCTGTATAAATCAATGCCTGAACTGAAAACTGATTCAGTTGCAAAGGAAATTTTCAAGGAGTTGTTAGCAAAAGCTGAGCATACTGCTGCTATGTTGAAGATATTACCTAAAAAAAGATAAATTAAAAACCAATATATTCACTTGCATCATCTCTTAATGATCTGTTTGCCAATAAATGCATAGTTCTCAATCTATTCATTGAACTTTTATTTAATTGCATCATCGGTAGATATATCAATCTGAATCCATATTGGGATGCAAAAAACTTATGTGCAGCAGTAGGAGGTTTGGGAGAAATAAATCCAATAATATTACTCAACGACATATTCATAGCAGTATAAATTAGCCGTAATTTTAAATCATCATTTGAAAATGGTATTCTCACAGGTATACCTAGTGGTGGAAACTGAGATATAATTGCTGCATATTTTACTCTAGAAATACCTGGACCTATAAATTCCTTACCTACCTCAGTTGTTAAAATACTGATATGTGACTCTTTTGCGTGTTCAGAATATAGTGTTGAATAGTAATTGAATTCATCTGGTAAAGGTTCTTCAATGAACTGTACAATCATGCATCCAATCTGTGGTATTTGTTTTGGATATTTTTTCACATATATTTTTTTTTCATGGAATTTGCTAATTGTCTCTCTCCAATCAATCCCATCTTCTAGACTAGAGCTAAATTCTTCAGTACTGGATTGTTCTTCCATTAATACTTCCTGTATTTTTTTCTCCAAAAATCTAATGTATCTCTCTAGATACTCATCTTCTGGTGGATAACTTACATATCCATCTTTTGAGTAATTATCCCATATCTCTTTCCATTGCCCGGGGAAATCTTCAGTAGGTATTGGATCAAAATCTTCTCTTTCAACTTCCTTCAATACTGGTCTTTTATATCTACGTTTGAATGCAAAATTAATAACCTCACCTTGTTTTTCATTCGGCTGAAATTTAATCATTCTTTCTAGAGGTTTAGTGTTTGGAAAAGGATATTTAATTGCTATTTTGAAAACCTCATAGGCAAAATCATCATCAACCATTCCTTTGGCAGATAAAATCATATCATATAGATCAGGTTTAATCTTATTTGAGATTAAACATAGATTTCTGAGATATTGAAATAATCTGATATAACTTCCAAGATTAATTTGATCATCAAATTTTTCTTTATATATTTTGTCAGCTCTAAAAAATATGTTTCTAATACTTAATAATTCATCAAAGGTATCACCTGTTAGATCTTTGTTGATCATATTTGCAATATGAAAAGGAAGATCATTTGATGATAGATGTAATGTGTTTGGGTGAATATCCACTATATCCCAATTTTTAACTTTTGAAACTACTAAATTATGCTCAACTTTTGGAATTAATATATAGTCAAAAGATATATCATTAGTTGAATAGCCATTGTTTAACAGTATTTGATGAATTATAGGTAAATGTGATGCACCACATATTAATAATACATCATTATAGTTCTGTATTTTATTTGCCATATTTAATGATCGTTTTAGATGTTGAATATTATCTATTTGTTTCCCAATCAAATCTTTTCTGATGTCCCAAAATTTTTGCCAACCAACTGAGGCAATATGGTAATAATCAATATCAAGATCAATAGTAGTCATATTTTCATGTAAATTATCAATAAAAGTAACGGGTATTTTATGTTCTTTACCAATAAAACAGGACCAGTACATTACTTCACCTGGATGAACCACATAAGATTGAGTTAAAGATTTTTCTTGATTTTTCTCCATAATTAATGAGTAAGTAGGTAATCTATTGATCGCTATATTTAATTCATTTTCTAGCTCTATTGGTAATTCCAATGCAATTATTTTTGGTTTTATTTCATTTATAACATTCCTGATATGAGCGCTAAATGGTAAATTATCATGGATAGTTGGAAATATTGATATTTTATTTTCTCCATTTTTATAGTTAAATATTAATTTTTCAAGAATGGGTAATTTATCTGCTGAATTAATCATATCAATCACATCATAGATAATTCAATGCATCATCACCAAGTATTTGTTGAACAGCAGCATATAAACACACCATTTGCTCATCTCCAGTAATTTTAACTAATTTTAATGTATATTGAACTATCTGAATACCAGCTCTTATTGTGTAGGGTTTAACATCTGCGTGTGCAGCTTGCAGAAATTGTACCACAATATCAATCAGTTGATCAGGTGCAAAAGGTACTGTGACTTTTAGTATCTGTCTTTCTTCCTCTGCTACTGGAAAATCTAGTTCGATTATAGGTTGTAGTCTACTAATAATATATTCAGGTAATTCAAAAGTAGAAGCATCAGTATTCATTGTAACTACCATTCTAAAATTTGGATGAGCATGTACTTTTATTCCGGCAATCTGTGATTCAATATATCTTCTTTGATCCAATAAAGGAGCAAGACTAGCCCAAGATTTTTCAGACATACGATTACCCTCATCTAATATTAATACACCACCTTTTATCATAGCAGTTACAAGAGGAGAGGCAATATATCTAATCTGTTGATTTTCAGATATCACAGGAGTAATGAGTAAATCTTCTGGTCTGGTATCCATAGTACATTGATAAAAATAACTAGGTTGATCCAATTTTTTTGCAGTAGCATAGGCCATGGTAGTTTTACCCACTCCAGGCGGTCCTATTATTCTTGGAGTTAAAGGAAGATCTTCCTTCTCCAATACTAACCAACTTGCCAATAACTGTTGTTGTACTCTTTTCTGTCCAATCCATTTTATTTTTAATTCTGTAGGTGTGGATAAACTGAGTTCAACATTATCAATCCTTATTTTTTCCATAATTATACATTGTTTTGATCAAATATAATCTTTTATTTCCAATAAAATTTAGTTACTAGCAAAATTTATTGTAATTTTAGTAATAGCTGTTTTACATATTTTTCTCACACCATGCTCACCAGGAGTATATCTAGATTCAACCAACTTGGCTCTTTCTAACTGTTTTACCTGTGCACTCACATTAGCTTCTGTTTGACCTAATTTCTCTGCTAACGTTGATATGTCCATCTCTTCATCTTGAAGGAAAGATACGATATTATATCGTGTTCTTGAACTAATAGCCTTGGTGATTTCGATTATTCTATCTTCATCATCTTTATTGCCTTTGTTTAATACTACTTCTGACATCTAACAATCATAACTTAGTTATTTATTTAAACATTACAGTATTCTTAAGTTAAAAGAAAAAAAGTTTGATTAAATGTTATTCAATCTTTAATGATAATTATTGTAACTTCCAAATTATTCAAATAGGAATAAACTGTTTAATTAATTAGTTTTAATTCTTGAATTTTGTCTCCAATTGTAATATTTTTGAAAATATTTTGAAATTTAAGAAGTTGATTTTATTTTGTGTAACAAAATATCTAAACATTATTCAAAAATTCAAATCAATCTTACAAAATAAAGAATCATCAGTTTCAATTCCATAAAAATAATAAAAATTTGATTATTACAAAGATTACCTAATTAAATCTTTAATTAGTGATAGAGAATTATAACAGGATTGAATTAATATGCAGATGGATAGATATTGGAAAATTGTCTGGGATATGATTGAAGAATCAGACGTTGTTTTGGAAGTGATTGATGCTAGATATCCCTCAATTTGCAGATCAAATAGATTAGAAAAAAGAGTAAAAGCAATGGAAAAATGTAATTTATTAATTGCAATCAATAAATCAGATTTAGTTCCAAAAGAACATGTAGATGCATGGGTAAAGTGGTTAGATGAACATGAAAATATCAAAGCAGTTCCAATCAGTGCAACCAAAAGATTAGGAACATCAAGAATTAGATCTGTAATATTAAAACAATCTCGAAGGAAGAAAGCTAATGTTGCAGTTGTTGGTTTACCTAATACTGGAAAAAGTAGTATTATAAATTCACTTAGTGGAAGAAAAGCTGCAAGTGTTGCACCCATTTCAGGTCATACAAAGGGTCAACAAAAGGTAAATATTTCAAAAAGTATCACTATGTTTGATACACCTGGAATTATACCTGTAAAATTACCTGAACAACATAAACATTTGTTAGGAGTAATTCCTATAACTAAATTGAAAGATCCAATTGGTGCAGCATATACATTGTATATTCAATTTAACAAAATAGCCCCAGGTAAGCTTGCAGAACATTATGGAATAAAAGATGAAGTTAATTTGTTGTTTGAGAATTTAGCAATAAAAATGAATAAAATAATTAAAGGTGGATTACCTAATGAACGTGCTGCTGCTGTGCAAATGCTTCGTGATCATATCCGAGGTGATATACCAATATTTGAGGACATTAATTCACCACTAAGAATGAATAAATAGCTATTTTCTATATTTTATACCATATTTACTTTCATCATATATTGGAAAGTTTATTACCTCAGCAGGTTTTAATTTACCACGAATTTCTACATCAAATTTAGAACCAATATCTTTATGGCTCATAGGAACAAGTGCCATTCCAAAAGGGATTTTTGTTATAGGAGATTGTGTACCAGATAAAACAACTCCTGCTTCATTTCCATCTATGATTACCTTATACCCATGTCTTGCAATACCTTTTGTTAATAATTTAAAACCTACAAATGTTTTATTCATTTTTTCTTTATTTTCCAAAATATATTTTTGACCTATAAATCCAGATTTTTTATTTATATCCGCAAATGGTATGAAATCTAAACCAGATTCAAGAAGATTTATATCTTCATCGATGTCATTTCCATATAATCTATAACCAGCTTCCATTCTTAGTGTATCTCTTGATCCAAGTGCACATGGTACCACATTTTCAGATAGTAATAGATCCCAAAGTCTATTTGCTTTTTCTTCAATATTATCTAAATCACTAAATAATATTAATTCTGCACCACTTGATCCAGTATAGCCAGTAGTTGAGTATAGTAATCTTTCACCCTCAATTGTAATCCACTTGATTTTAAATCTAGCATCAGGTAATTCTTCACCCGATAATCTCTCTAATAGAGAGATTGCTTTTGGACCTTGAACTGCAATCATACAAGATGTAAAACTTCTATTTTCAAGTATAACATCCTTACCCGCACTTGTCCATATCATTGCAAATGTTCTTAACCAATTCCATATTTTATCAAGATTACCCGCATTGCATACAACCATGTATTCATTTTCTGAGAACCTAGTTATTATAACATCATCTCTAAAGCCACCTACCTCATTTAGCATGAAAGAATACCCAGCACTGAAATCATTTAACTTTTCAAGATTTCTTGGAACAAGTAAATTTAATAGCTGTAAAGAATCATTTCCATTCACAAAAATTCTGCCCATATGAGATGTATCAAACATTCCCATTTCATTTCGAACTGCTAAATGCTCATCAACAATTGAAGTCTCTTTATACCTCATTGGCATAAGAAATCCTCCAAAATCAACCATCGTTCCACCTAATTTTTCATGTGCACTATATAATGCAGTTTTTTTAGACATAAGTATATTATATGATTATATTTTATTAAATTATACACTATTAACAAAAAATAGGATTTATTTAGTAAATTATTTTTCATTTTCTTTAGTGAAAACTTGAATCACATTAGCTAAATAATTTATATAATAAAAATTGATTAAAAATATGGAAAAAAGATTAATACCATTTGTGGATCCATCTATTGGTGTCGATGAAGCAAATGCAGCTAGTGAAGTAATTAAATCAAAAAATTTAGTTGAAGGAAAAAACACAAGGTCATTTGAGAGAAAATTCTCAAAAATGACAAATACAAAATATGCCATTGCAACAACTAACGGGACTGTTGCACTTCAATTGGCAATGGAATCATCACCTCTGAAGCCAGGAGAGGAGGTAATAACAACTCCATTCACTTTTATTGCCACAACCAATTCTATACTGTACACAGGAAATGTACCAAAATTTGTTGATATTGATCCAAACACATGGAATTTGGATATTAATAAAGTTGAGGAGGCAATAACTGAAAATACAAAAGCAATTATGCCAGTACATATATTTGGGCTTGCAGCAGATATGAAGGCATTTAGTGATTTAGCAGAAGATCACAATTTATATCTGATAGAGGATGCAGCTCAGGCACATGGAGCAAGAATTGATGGACAACATGTTGGAGGTTTTGGTGATGTGGGCACTTTCTCTTTATATATAACCAAAAATTTAGTATCAGGTGAAGGAGGTATTATAACTACAAATAATGAAGAAATTGCAGATAAAATTACTTCATTGAAAAATCATGGAAGAACATTAAAAGGAGGATACAAGCATATTAGAGTTGGATTTAATGCTAGAATGACTGATGTAGTGGGTGCAATAGCAGATATTCAAATGGATAAAATAGATGATTTACTTAAAAAAAGATCATATATTGCAAATTCATACAGAAAGGTTGTAGATGAAATTGATCAAATTGATTATCAGCATATACCCAAAGGAATGGAACATGGAAACTATATTTTTGCAATAGATACAAGAAATCACACCATTAAACCAGCAGAAGCAGTCTCTAGACTACGTCAACTTGGTATTTTAGCCAGGCCAATTTATTCCACTTTGAGTTATCAACAAGAAAGTTTCAAAGATTTATCAAATTGGAGATGGTCTAACTATGTTGAATATCCAAATTATTCCAATGTAGTTTGCCCTGTATCAGAATCAATTGCTATAAATCATTTTGAAATACCAATAGTGCCATCATTAACAAATGAAGAGATTGAATCTGTAAAATCTGCTTTGGTGGAAATATTTAAATGAAGATTGGAATTATTGTAAATCCAATTGCAGGAATTGGTGCTAAATTAGCATGGAAAGGAACTGATAATATTAATGAGGCATGGAAGCTCATAGAAAATGGATTAGAACAACCTATTTGGAATATAACAGAAAGAGCACTAAACAGTATTATAGATAATACAGGTATAGAATGGTATTTTGGTGGCAATTTAAAAAAATTTATAGAGATTGATTTCAATGGAATTGTAGTAGGTGAATTAGGATCTAAAACATCTGCAATAGATACTCAAATACTTTTTGACAAAATGAAAATATTGAATATTGATTTATTATTATTTGTTGGAGGAGATGGAACTGCTGTTGATATTGCTAAAGTTTCAGATAATATTCCTATATTAGGTATACCAGGAGGAGTTAAAATATTTTCACCTTGTTTTCTTCATCGACCTGAAGACTTAGGTATTTTTATAGAAAATTGGACAGGAAAAACACAATTGATTGATATTTTTGATCTGGATGAGGATGAATACAAAAAAGGAAAAGCTAGAGCTAAATTGATGGGAAAGGCAGTTATCCCAATATATGATAGAATACAAAGTGGAAAATCAAGTTGGAAATCAGATAGTGAGAGTCTTGATGGAATTGCTGAGCGAATATTGAATGAAAAATTACTTGATAATAAAAAAATAATTGTTGGTTCGGGTAGCACTTTGCAGAACATTCTACATTCAATTGGTATTGAAAAAACATTACTAGGTATATGTATTTTAGATGATAAAAAAATAAAAAAAATTGATTGTACTTTTCAAGACTTGGATAAATATTTCAAAGAATATGGTATTGATGAAATTTGGCTCTCACCAATTGGTAAACAAGGTCATATTTTTGGAAGAGGAAATAGACAAATACCAATCACAATTATTCAATCAATTGGAAAAAACGGTATAAGGCTTTTTTCAGATAAAAACAAAATGAATAACACTAGAAATTTATTTACAGATACAGGAGATAAACAATTAGATGTAGAATTAACAGGTTACTACAAGGTTTATACTGGATATCATGTAGCAGTAATAAGAAAAGTTATTTTATAAGTAAATTTCCATTGAAAAAACATAAAAAATCACTACACCCTATGAAATGTCTTCATTTGATAAAATTAGGAGATCTATTATTATTCCATACGAATCACACGAGTCACAAAATGAATCACAAATTCCATTTTATTCAGTAAATTCAGGTTGTATTTGTAAATGAGTTAAGATTTCCAATGGAGATATTTTTTCATAAAATATAAAATATTGAATCACAGAGATTGTGATAACAAAATAATAGGAAAAATAGAAATAACTCCACAGGAAATGAAGGGGTGTTAAAAAAATAGAATAACAATATAAATTAAATCACAGAAAATAATTATTTTATGGAAAAGTATCTGTTATATCTGTTACTTGAGAAAATATATTTTTTGCAAATTCAACAAGATCAAAAATAATTGATGCGATAATTACAAATGCAAATAGTGTTATGCCTAAAAGTATAGATTCTTCCACTAATGGAGAAGCACGAGAATTTTTTATACTAAATAGTTTTGTTAAATTAAATTTCATTAATAAACACTACATAATTAGATTATTAAGTTACTGAATACTATTACGCTTCTTGGGCATGTTATTTATCTTTTTAAGTATAAAATGTGATCTAGACCTAATCTCAACATCATAGTGGTTAATAAGAGTTTCAACAATAGATTTTATGATAATAATTTCTTCATTATCATATGAGATAATCTTATCAATATTAATGAAAATATATTCTGCAATTAATTTAGAATATCTACTATCATTTGCAATTAAAATTTCATCCAATAATTTCCTATATTTAAGAAGATCAGACATAATATAATCAATAATATTAATGATTATTCTATATTGTAATCCTACAAGATTATCAATAAAAATATTTATATCAGGAGTACCAGTAATTAGTTGATGTAATTTATAGATTGTCAATGGATTTATATTTTTATTATCCAATTCAATTAAATTATCAAATAATTTACTTTTATCTTTTAATTTATTTATATACTCATTTTTCTTATTACTAACCATTAAATTATCGAAATTAAACATAATTTTCGTAAGAACATAAGATGCATTTAAAATAACATAATTATCTTTTTCAAAACGTAGAGAAGTAATAATTTGATCAGTAAAATCAACTAAACTTTCAACAGATTGATTTAAAAATATTTTATTTGGAATTAATCCAATTAAGATGTAGCATAAACTTCTATTTTCAGGTAATGGATCATTTTTTGATAAATCAACTAACATTTTTAATGGAAGAAATTGTTTTATCTGATAAGCAATATCATTAATATTAATATCGAACTCAATCATTTCTTTTAATATTCCACAGCCAGTTTGATAGTTATTATTCTTACTTGCTTCAATTTGATCACAACCTAACAAATTATTTATATTTTCAAATGAATAATCTGTTAAGTAAATAAATTTTAATTCTAAATTAAGTTTTCTTAAAACATTCCAAAAATCAATTTGAATCTCATTTATTGAAATATATTTATTATTTAATTTTTTTTCATTTTTAGTATTAATAAAATTTCCCATAATAAAAATAGCTAATTTTCTTATTTCAGGATTTCTAGAAGCTAATGAATTAATTAAATAGGTATCTAATAATGTTAGATCAATACTTTTACCGTTATCCCAACTATATTTTTCAGGTAATATTAAATTAGATATACCAAATTTAAATAAATGATTTTCACAAAATTTTCTTATAATATTATCAATATCTACTATATTGTTATAATTTGTACATATAATTTTATTTAATTCTAATTTAATATCTTGGATTTCTTTATAGGTTTCTTTAGACATACGTTTATTAGTATCAAATTCATATGTTATTGTAAATATTGAAAAAAGAATTCCCAATTGAATAGATTGGTTTTTACCAAATTTATCGATAAATAATTCTATTTTTGATAAATTTTTTTTGTTATTAAGTAAAATTTTAGTGAATTCTGTTTTAATAGATTTTTCTATTTCAATAGAAAATATTATTTCTAACAAATCATTCAAAGGATCTTTAATTAAAGCATTGTCAATTTTTAGATTTTCTAAAGATATTAGCTTTAGTAATTCATATATAAATAAATATGTGTGAGATTTTTCTCTGATTAAAGAACTAGATATTGATTTATTAATTTCGTTCTCAAAATAAAATGTATTATTATTATCAATGAAATTGAGAAATTGTTTTGCAAATAATTTTACAGATTTATTATGCAGCTTATTATTTTCACAAAATCTAATCAATTTTTTAATAGATTTATTTTTCAAAGCTTGAATACTATATTCAACAATTTTTGCTTGGTGATTTTCATCATCTTCATATTCAATTGCTTTCCAAAGAAATTCTCTTAATTTCTTCCATTCACCAGATTCTTCATTCTCCAATGCCAATTGAAAAATTATTTTAAATTCTTTTAATCCTTCCTTTCTGACTGAAAAGCTAGGATGAAGAAGATTATATAGTATTAAATCTAGATTATTATTCATTTTATATATTTTAATAATAATTTTCTTTTATAATAATATAATGTTTTTGATCGATTTGTTTATTTTTATTTATTCATTCATATCCTAGTCAATTTCATAAAATTCATATAGATTCAAATTAAAAACAGAATTAGGAAAGTATTCCTAGGGACAGTAGCTTAGCTGGGAGAGCGCAGGACTGAAGATCCTGAGGTCGCGAGTTCAAGTCTCGCCTGTCCCATAAAAAAATTATTATAAAATAATTTATTATATCAAAATTATGACAAAGAAGAAAAAAACCATAGTCAGAAAGGAAGATAACACAAGAGCCCAAAGGTTATTTTTAATTTTTGTTGGAATTTTAATTTGGTTCTCTGTAATTGGTAGTGCTGTATATATAAGAAAATTAATAGAAAATTCAATTGAAATCTATCTAATTATAACTGCTATTTTGCAATTTATGATCACAATTATGTTGATATTAGGTATTTGGGGATTAATAAATCAAAAAAGACCATTTCATTATTTTATACTAATTGGGACTCTATTAAACATAGTTTTTTCAATATTTGAACCAATAGTAAATATTCTACAGTTATCAATATCAATTCTGATTTTATATTTAGGAATTAGATTTCCTATTTCTATGGATATGAAAAATAATGATAGATCATTAAAATAAAATTATATTTACTACACAAATATTTATTTACAGATACAGGAGATAACAATACCAGAACTGGACTATAATTATTATTTATCCCTGGATATAGGGCTAGATAATTTTGCCACTGCCGTTTCTAGCAGAGAGACTGCCTTCATACTTGAGGGACGAGGAATTAAATCATACAATTGCTGGTGGAACAAGAGAAAAGCAAAATTACAGAGCACATACGATAAACAGGGGATCAAATGGGGTAAACAAATGAGAATTTTACAAATCAAACGATATAATGTCTTCAGAAA
>JAJRQD010000337.1 GCA_024280435.1 archaeon
ATTATTATGATTTTTTATTAATCATTGCAATACGGATAAAATTCGTGTATCGAAATTCAACTCAAATCTCAACTAGTCCAATATTTCGGATATAATCCTCCAAATCATCAATCTCTCTCATATTATGATTAAAATCTGTGAATTGAATGATTGAATATAATTCTGCTGCAATATCATCAAATGCGATCACTTGCAATGCAATCTCTCTCAATTTATCTAATTTTTTACTTAGACCACGTATGAGGTGGTTTGTATTGATCTCATTTGGCTTGTATAATTCTGATAGATCAGTAATTGCATCTGATACGTCAAGATTATCCATTTTCATGATCCTCTTACTGTAATCATATAATCCATAATTCTCAAGTGGCACGACTATTGATAGCAAGGATGAGGCAAGCACTGCAAAACTCACAGTTACTCTCTCAAGGGCAGAATTGTTATTAGCTCTGGCAACTGTTGTCATGGTCCAAAGAAATTCTTCTTTGGGGTCTCTAGATAACTCATAAAGTTTATATGCAAATTTCTTGATATTATCTAAATTATCAATCTCATCACCAACAATTGTCTCATGTAATATCTGTATCCATGATATTCTGTTGGTATTGATAAGATGCTCGAGGTCTGCTCTGATGTCCTCAACTGTCAGTATCCTGATGTTATGTGGATCTGATCTGATTAATTCTCCATCCCGTTGAAATAGCTTGATGAAAGAGATTAGGAATGGAATATTATTCTCCACCATGGTTATATCCTCACCACTTAGATTTCTTATCTTAGTAATACACATTCCAATGGTTTTAAGGGCTTTCTCATTCTCCAGTAATTGTATCTGCATTTTTGCCTCTAATATCAATTGCCATCGTTTATTCATTAGTTGCTTCCCTTCATCTGTTTTCTCTGCCTCTTTCCACTGAAAACTTTTAGGTAGTTGATTAAGATTATCCTCTACAAGCCCTCTTAATCGGTCTATATTCTCCATGCTTGAGACCTCAGGATCTGATTTATCCGTAGTTGGATTATAATTCACTATTTTGCCCACTACTTTATCAAGATCATCAACTTCATGCTCTGCCAGACTGATATAATTGATAATATTGATAGTACTATCTGTCATGCCATTGATACCAGCTACCAATCTTATTGTATCAAGCAATTTTATCTGAACCGAATCAAGTAACTCTATATTAGGTTTTAATTGTTCATCAGATACCTCTTTCAGTCTAGCTATAATCTGTTTGAATTTTTGATGAACAGGGTACAATCCATTGCCAAATTTACCACCCTCACCCATATAGACTCTCTTCCGGATAAAATAGCTATTATGGTTCTCAAGCTCTGAAAAAACAGCTTCTATCTGATTAGTTAATTCTGAAGGCATAAATTGAACAAATAAATATAATACCGTATTTATATTAAATCATTCTTGTGTTTTATTATATTATTTTCAGATCAAAAAAATTTATTTGTCATAACCACAGCAATAAATAACCAAAGATAGGTGATGCCCATGAAAATAGATGCAAATTTGAATAATTTAAATGTTTTCTCATGACTTGGGTTGATGAAATTTCTTATGGAATGGTAGGTCATGGCAAATCCCATCAGATATAGAGGAATACGTGTGATTATATGGATTTTGAGTGGGTATGCAATATATACAAGAAGTACTCCATTTAACAGTGCGGCAACTGTTATTACAAATCTGGTCTGTTCCACAGAACTTGCAATTGGCCACATTGGTACCTTGGCTTTACCATATCCCTCTATATTTGCAGGTAATAATGCAAGGGATAGTATATGGAGTGGTATCCAAAGCAATATAATGAGCAGAAATAAAATTGCTATCTCATCAACTACTGCTGTGATGGTGGTTCTTCCAGCCATTGCAGGTAGACCACCTGAGATACCTCCAAATATGATAGACCATTTTGTTCTTCTTTTGAGCAGCATAGTATAGATGACAACATCAAAGAATAATCCTGCAAATATCACTATCATGGTGACTATATTGATGAAGTATGCAATACCTACACCTATTGTGGAGAAAATAATTCCATGCCAGAGGACAAATGCAGGAGATACTTTACCAGATGGTAACGCACGATCTTTGGTTCGTTCCATTATGGCATCAATATCACGATCCCAGTACATATTCAGCATAGTTGAACCAGAAACTGCTAAAAACAGGCTAGCTAGTAAAAGTAGTAGAATTCCAAAATCCAATTTATCTGGATATCCAGATATTAGGTATGCGAATATTCCTGTGAACAGCAGTAAAAAAGTCTGTTTTCCTTTGATTAATTCAGAGTAAAGTTCCCAGGGTATCAATAACTGATTTTGATTTGTTTTGAGGGTCAATAAGATCTAATTCATATTTATATATTAAATTATTATTATTTTTATCAATACTTTTATACTTTTTACAGGTAATAATTGTATTTTTTTGATTACAAAAATATAGTATGAGCGCATCTAAGTAAATATTTGTTGTTTTTTCATTAAATAATTATTTAAAATAGTAAATCTATCTTTAATTCTCTATATTATTATTTTTTTGAATTCAAAAAATTATTTTCAGTACATCTGATTTAATTCTTCTTCATTTTAATCAAATTCATCAGTAGTGAATTTCTTAACTAGGTAATATAATCCGAAAATACCAACTGCCATGAACATAAACATCACTCCCACATCAATCAATAGGAATAGTAGTAAACCGTCATCTCCAGGCTTTCTCAACATATACAGAGTTGCAAACCCAAATCCGAATATTGTACCAATCAATGTAGACCAGCCCGCGAAGGTTGCCATTTTACCCTTTATGTCAAACCATTTGATCGTTAACATAACCATCATCATGGCAACTATTGTGGCCAGAACATGCCAATGACCAGTGTTGAATGTCCTTTCAAGCTCAGTATATTCCTCACTCCTGTAAAGCTCGAGATTTATTGCCACATAAACTCCTGGGAATGTGCTGGTAGCATTTACCCATATCAATTGCCAATACAGGGCTAAATCAACAGGATCTTTGAATGTGGCAATTATCTTATCTTTACTACTTGCAGTTTCATATCCTTCTCCAAGTACATTTTTGGAGATATTCATAATTCCATATACTGCTACTATCGCACCAACAATCAATAGAAATCCTGCACCTATATTGATTACCTTGTGGGCTCCCTCATATGTGGTGATAACAAGCCAAGCTCCTAGTGAAATGATCACAACTCCTGGTGTGAATAAGAAATGTGATATTCTTAGTAGCTTACCATCCATTTTTGAATGTTTCAAAGTCAATAGGAGTACAGCTGCTGCAAGCAGGGCAACCATAATATGAAGATGGCTAACCACCATCTCATTGTATGAGAAGCCAATATTCTTATTCTCATCTCTGACAATATCCTCGGCTAGTACTGCTTCAAATCCATTACCAAAGTGAGCTGCTGCCCATGCACCGATAACGCCTGAGATAAGAATTGCCACTATATTTAGACCCATATTGAAATTTTCAAGATTAATTCCTTTGAACATCAGTTCTGGTTGATCAGACTGTGCAAAATCTTTGGTTGGCCATATAGCAATAGCCAATAGTACACCACCATAGAATGTCACAGATAGCCCAAATATGAATAATCCATGTGCTACCCAATCATCAGAGAATTTTATGTTAGAACCATAGGCAAATAACATACCTGTAAATCCAGTGAGAAGAGCACCAGAGGTGATGCTCCATTTTGCCTGTAATTCAAGTGATTCTCTGACCTCATACCAATCTAGTGTGAAGTATGATACTGCTGCAAGAAATGGCACGGCAAGTGCATGATACAGCATTACAATTCGTGCTACTCTTCCCCTCTCTGAATTGTCAAGGTCAATTGGTATCAATGGCTTACCAAACAGTTCCACAACAGGTTGTGAGAATGTGGATAGGAATACAATGATTGCAAGTTCAAATAATATGATCAGGGCAAGTAGGCCCTTGTAGGATGTGAAGAATGATCTAATTTTGTGATTAAAGCTCAATTTGTTTACACCTTAAAGTGATGAATCTCAATTTTGAAACTGATGATTCAAATCTATATTAAATTTAGCAACAATATATATAAAGTAGAAGTGAGTATTCTGTAAGCTGATGTGAATTAAAGATATATGAAGACAAAATATTAGATAAAATACCATTGAACTATTAATTGCATATTATTTTCAGGTAAACTTATTAAATATACATGAATAATTGTCTTGAGAAAATAAAAATAGCGCCTATTTTCAATAATTCGTTATCCAAAAAGGGATTAATGTTCACAAAATTAGATAAAACTATATTTGTAAAAAAAAAATGTCGTTCTGTGTTTCGTTCTAACAATACGTGAAGTGATCATTTAATACATTTTAGTAATATTAGCGCTAAATATTAAAGCATTAATTCATATTATTCATAGATTATCAGTAATTTCTAGCAGTTTACAAGAATAAAAATACAATTTCGGAATTATCGCTATAATAATGATACTAAATGTATTTTTTTATGAGAGTACTTACAAATAAATCAGTTCTAATTTATATATCTTAACTATAGTAAATAACATGATCATCTATGTTAACTGATGTATTCGGAATTATATTTTTACTTTTAACAGGGATAGTAGCCCTGATTGTTGGTATTATACTCATAAAAGAGTATATGGCCAAGAACTCTATGGGCCATCTATTCATTGGAATTGGCTTCTTGGTACTATTTGTATCCGGCGTACTAATTATTCTCTTTGGATTTGAAATCCTTGAGAACCCAATTATACCACCAGTGGCTGCGTTAATACCTGTTGGTATCGCAACTGGGCTGTTGTTTGCAATTTATGATGATAAACCAAAGATTGCGTGGAGCTTCCTTTCATATGAGTTGGTAATGATCATCATCACCTCCATCATCAGATTAGGAGGAAACACTGATACCCCCCTGTGGATCATGGCAATCCATATACCCGGTGGTCTGGTCATTTTCTTCCTACCAATATTTTCGGGTGAGAATAAAGCCTGGATGATTTCAATTGGTGGTGCATTGATTTCAGTTGGTGGTATGCTTCTTGCATTCCTGAAATTATCAACCCCTCTCTTTGGTATATTCACGGCAGAAGTGATTTTTGCTATCCTGCCACCACTATTATTGATTGTTGGTGCATTCTTCACACTAGGGCTGATATATCCTGAAAAATGGAGGATCGAGGTACCTGTAATCTCTGCAATGTTGATAAAATAAACAATTACAAGAGTAATAATATGTTAATAACTATTGTAAAATAATGAAAAATAAACTTACAAATCAATTGATTATTTGCACTAAGTCTAAATTATATCAATTATACTCCGTAAATATGAATGATCCATTTGAGCTCAACTGTGCA
>JAJRQD010000338.1 GCA_024280435.1 archaeon
TATCCATTATTTGTTTATTTATTGTGATTGCCTCATCTATTGTTTTTGCAGAGATCACTTTGAAATTAGGAGTCCATTTACCATTCTTTTCTGATTGACTAAATCTAGATTTATTTGCATTAGCATATTCTTCTGCTTCTTCCTGTGTACTAAACTCAATATCATCCAATGCTGCATAGCCAGTAAATAAAAAGTATTTTTCATCAGTTTTCAGTAAATCTGAAATGTAGTCATCAATATTTGGAAGTTCCTCGTGTGAGAAATATTTTATTAACTCAGTTTTTATTTCATCGGAATCTAATTTTGTTAATCTAGATTTCATTATCGATTGAGAAGTATTTAACAGAGACACAGTATTTGAGACCTTATTTTCTAAATTTGTCAACTGTTCATCAAATGCAATTAATTCATCTAATGAAAATTGGGTACGATTAAATTCATCAGGAGAAAATAATGTTATAACTTCATCAATTAATGACTTATGCGTATCTGAAATATAATTTCTAGCATTGGATCTAAGATTTATTCCTCTTGTGAATATATCAATAAACAATAGGCCTTTCTTTAGATTGTCAATTTTATCTAAGATATCAGTTTCATCCAACTCAGGTAATTCATTAATTAATTTGAGTATGGCATCTCTACGATCACCATATTCTCCTTGATCCTGAGAAATTTCTATTTGATTAACTTTCTCGGTTAATTTACTTTTTAATTCGAAGTGCTTGATTTGTCTATTAAGTTCAAGATTAAGTAAAGCACATTTTTCAAGCCCTTCAGCTTCAATAATTTTGGTATAAGTTTCATTATCACTATCCAGAATACATTCAAGTAAATTAGAAGCATAATCAAATGTTGGTGAAGTTTTATCCAGATGATGAGTACTAAAATTAGTTAATTCTTTTAATCTATTAACATAATCATCCATTTGCACTCTTATTTTCTTGATATCTTCTAGTTTGTTTTTATTTAATTCAATTTGAGCTTTTAATGAATTTATGAACTTGGAAACTGATTTATTAGTACTATCCTTAAAATCTTCAATTAAACTAGAAGTCCCATTAAATAATTCTACATCATAATTACTCATTAGACTTGAAATGATATCCGATCTCATCTTATATTCAATAATATCAAGTTCATACTCAATTTTCACATTAAATGCTTCTTCAAATTTTTCAGATATTGAATCATATT
Organism: archaeon; assembly: GCA_024280435.1. Lineage (GTDB taxonomy): Archaea > Asgardarchaeota > Heimdallarchaeia > Heimdallarchaeales > Kariarchaeaceae > JAJRQD01. The sequence goes on from JAJRQD010000338.1 coordinate 1,198, forward strand.
TTTCTTCATATGATATCAACTCATATTTTTCAGTTACCTTGCTTATTTGAAAATCATTGGTAAATGCATTTTGCTTTTCTTCCTCTGTAAATCTATCCCAGTATTTGGTGAACTGCTTAATAGTACTATCCCAGTATGTTCCTCCCAAATATTCTAAGAATCTCATCTGGTCATCCAAAGTCATCACTTTGAATCGATAAGCAGTTTTCTTAGATATTGGTTTTTCCTCATCCTCAATTAATTCATGTATTCGTGGATGCAGGGTAGCAAGTGTCAAGGCATCATATACTGTTGAATATGGTTCATCAACAATTTGTTCAGCAAATGTGCGAATTGAAATTTCAGGATCCTGCTTCAGTTTTTCATCATACATAATTTTAAGTGCTACTGCACGTTCAATCTTTGAAAATGCCAAATGTGACATATTTAATTTATAGGATTCGAATAATGCATCGAACTCAGATGCTGGTGCAGCTGTTACAATTGCTGCAATACTGGACCAGGCCAACTCTTTTGCAGCCCAATGTCGATGGTGGCCATCATTAATAATGTAAATGCCATCTTTTTCATATACTTCAATTGGAGTTGTCTGACCTCTTTTCTTCATATCATCACGAGTTATTGCAGCATGATCTAAATTCAATTCAAAACGTAATTGCTTACCTGGTGAAATCTGATCCAATGGAATTGAAATGATAGTTGCAAAATTTTTGACTTTCAAACCTTCTTCTTTGACCGCTCCCGCGGTCACGATAGAAGGCGTAGAACTAGAAAAATCAGAGGGTACTTTCTCACTCAAACCAATTTCATTAAGTAATTCATGAAGTTTTGAGAGAGTTGGAATAGGATAAGAATCCAAACAGACATGTTTTTTCAGATGATTTTTGTGAAGATAACTACTACATGATTCACATTTCACAATATCATGATGTAACTTATCAACAAACTTGAGACATTCTGGACAGATACTTATATTTATCTTTGTTACTCTTACAAGATCTTCAGGTGATCTAATTACACCTCTGGTATTTTTACCAACCATAAGAGATTTCACATAATAACTACCACTGTCCCTTTCATTCACAACAACAAGGGCATTTCCTGATTTATAACGAACATAATCCCCTATTTTATAAGATTGAACTAATTCAGTCATCAGGTACCTACCTCCATATTGAAATACAATTTTCGATTAGGTAGTGAAATTCCTTCCAGCTCATGAGGTCCTGCATTACGATAGAAATCATCACATAGATCTGAAATACCTTGTTCAAACACAACTAATTTTTCATCAACTAGATTATCAAGAATGAACCTGACATCATCATGCGATATCTTGAAGTGCATTACAACCAGATCCAAGGTTACCTCATTTAATTCTTTCAGGAAAAATAATATTGGTAGTTTATTTTCAACAACCATGAGCATTCTGGGATCAGAACTAAAGGAAGATTTTAATCTTGGAAGTCTCCCATAATCTATTGAAGGAAGTTCAGATTGAGCATTATTTGTCGATAGGGCGATTTCTAATTTTCCTTCTCCTTTTTGTTTCTCGTATTGATATTCAATCCATGAATTTATTTTATTATCTGATCTGATTAGTATCTGTGCAGATCTGGAGAAATTGGACCATATACCTATTTCATTTATAAATTCTTTAAGGGATAATTTATATTTAAGTGAATAATCAACTAAATATTGTTGATCTGACTTGGGATGCCTGTATATTTCAAAAGCTATTGTCAGGTTTAATCCTTTCTCAATTCCCTGTTGAATATTCAATGGAAGTTTAAGGATCCCAAGGTATTTGTATAATGTGGCCAGACTAATATTGAAACATGGTGATAATGCTGCAAGCGATATTCCTGGATGTTCTTTTTTAGCTGAATTCCAAAGCGTTGCTATTCTATTAGCCTTCCCTACTGGTGTGAAATGATAGTAATCATTGTTGAAGTTTGCAAATTCTCTATAAAGTGAATCAGAGAGAATTAATTTGTTTAATTGTATTAGTGACATTATAGGTGTTCTCCTAGTATTATCCTATGCTGAGTCTTGTAGCTCCTTTTTCGATTGCAGTTTGAATGAATGCTGTAAATTCTTCAAGTGCTTCGAATATTCTTTCCTCTTCATTGAGAATAAGTGCAGATGCTAATCTTTTCCTCAATTCTTGTTTTTGACCTCTGAAATCAAATTCATACTCACCAACATCAAATTCAGGAAATACATGATCTGTCAGATTATACCATGCTGGACCAACTGAAGATTTGAAGGAAGAAACTTCATCATTCTCAATCATAGCTGTATAATAAATACCCATCTAAAATCCTCCTCCAACAACTGCAAGGACAGATCTGGTACCTACTGAATGAGGTAGATTAAATTCCTCTCTTTTCTTCCTGATCATTACATCCATCATCAAGTATCCATCTTTAATATAGACAGCATTCTTATTGGATCCAATTACAAGTTTGATATTATGATCTGATGCATATTTATTTATGATATCCGCCATATCAGATTCTTTGAGAATGAGATCTCCAACTGATGAACCTGATTGACTTAATTTCCTTACGAGGATTAAGTAATCATGCTTATCAATTACCCTAGACATTAGAAATAACCTCCTCAACTTTTGTACCAGGTACACCATAAGTCAAAACCATCTCTATGTAATCTTTCTTTACCTGAGCTATGCTTTTCATTTTCTCATATTTTTGGATGAGTACTGCATCATCAAAATCAGGAGAGTTCAATTTAAAATCCATTGATTCTATAATTTCCTCCTGGGTTGACATTTCATCAATCAAGGAGTGCTGATCACCACTTGCAATGAGTGTGTTGATTGCGTTAATATAATCTGAAAAATCACTCTCATCTTTAGGTGTGATTTTCTTCACAATTGTTACCAGAACCTCGTCACCTTCCTGGAGATCAAGTGCTTTGGCATTTACTTTGTCGATTGTTAACCTTCTACCACTAATAATTTTAGTTGCGAAAGTTAGTTGTTCATGTGTCATGTAATTTAACTACGTATTTATCATATATAAATGTAGTTAGACTACATAAAATAAACTAAAACTATTTTGTAGTTTTACTACATTTTTCTGAATTTAATTACGACTGACTTAATATATGTACTCATAGTATGTCACATGTGGAGAAATTACAAATTAGATCTGATCTTGATGATAATACATGGAAAATGCTTGAGTTTATTAAGAAATGGTTGAATATTAAAAATAATACTGCAAGTGTAAAATTTTGTGTTAAACAAACATTTTCATTATTAACTACCTCAAACAGCATTTCAATTATTAAACAAGAGAGTAAATTAATTATTAATAATCCAGAACAGAAACAATTGAGAATTGATCTGGATGAAAACTCTGTTAGGATGTTAGAAATTATTAAAAATTGGTTAAATACAACATATAATACTGAAGCTGTAAAATTTTCAATCAAGAGAACGTATGAATTGTTAGAAAATAGTAAATTATCAATACTTAATGATTAGAGAGAGTGTAAGAACTTGGATAAAAATCTAATATTATTAACCATATTATTACTGATAAATATTACACCAACCTCAGCTGCAGATCAAGATATACTAATTATCCATTCAATCAATATTTCAGATTGTGGAAATCCATGTGAATTAATTTTTAGAATAGAAACTCATGAGAAGAATATTAATTATCCAGAAGAAGGATCAAAAGATTTCTTTGGAAGACAAAATATCAACTCAACAATTAAGATTGAATTAGGCTCTATTGTTGAGAAATTGATAATTCACATTAATAAATTAGACTCAAATGATGAATTTGAAATTGATAGTTTTAATCTCACAGATTCAATTGAATCACTCCATGAAAAACAAATAAATTTCATTGGTAGAACTGGAATTGTATCTATGCTAGTTTCACTAGAAATTAATAAAATACCAATCCCTCAGGATCTTATATTGAAAGGTTTGCTTGTGATTGCAGTACTAATATTTCTAACTTTTAGTTTGAGGACTTGGTCAAATTCAACTCTATACGATCATCCATAAAAAATTTGTAGAGTATTAGAAAAATAAAAACAATTGTTATATTATCCAAATCAGGTCTAATTCTGAAACCAAAAACAAGTGCTGTATAAATTTCAAAAATAAATTCAAAAATTGATAGAACAACAATTGTAAAAATTACAATATTCAGAAAATATTCATGTATTTTTTTCAACATACATTACATACTTTTTTACTATTTAATACTCTATGAAATTCATTTGCAATCCAATTATTCTTTAATCTCCCTGAATAATGTTAATGAGTCTTCCAGGTCCATCTTATCCAAGATCTCCTTTATCTCTTCTTCAGATGGTTTGTGATGCAGAACCCAAAGTAATGTGCGCCTTACCAGACTCCGCCGTAAGATATGATCGATCATATTATTTAATTTAGTCTTCACTATAAATACTAGCGAAAGAGGAGAGAAATACTAGAAACTGACATAGTTCCATCTAATATAGGTATAGTTTGTCTGTAATTATGTATTACTAAGATCGGAATATATACTACTGAAATAAGACTTGGTACATTTGTTTAAAATATATATTCATGGTGTATTTTTATCTTGTTTTATTGATTTTTTGGAAAATAAATAAATTTTCATGTTTTATGAGGTAAAAACTACTAGTATGAGGATTTTTTATCCAATATTCATTACTATTTATATTATGTTGAATTTTAATAATATGATTCTTCAATATGAATCCTTCATCTAGGAAAATCTGTAATAGATTGTGACTAATTGGAAAATAATTGCCATTAGATCTAGAATCTCCAATTAATACTGCACAATATTTGTAATCTTTTAATACTCTAAACATTTCTTTCGCAAAATTCTTTATTTCATTGATGAAATATATAGGTGTTAAATGAGATAAATCATTCTTTAAGGGAGAATACTTTATAATATTCGCATAGGGAGGATGACTCAAAATAAAATCTATGCTCTTATTTTTAATTTCATTAAGGTTTCTTGAATCTCCAACGAATAATTTTGGTTGAAAGTCATAATTTTCGTAAGGAAAATTAATTCTATTCCATGAGAGAATTATTGCCTTTTTATTAATATCTACACCGATGAATTTCCTTTTGAGTAATTTTGCTTCGATTGCAGAAGTACCAGAACCCAAAAATGGGTCTAAAATAAGATCATTTTTAGAGGTATATTTTAATAATAGA
>JAJRQD010000029.1 GCA_024280435.1 archaeon
ACTATTTCACTATTCAAGTGCTTTCAACTGTGTATTCAATAGCTTCATACAAAGATTATAGCAATAACTCTCTCTTATCTCTTCTCAAATTTCCTGAGGACATCATCAAGAACATATTCTCTTGATATTTTCCAGTATTTGGTATTCACATCATAATTTTCTGGATAAAATGGATATATCCATGATTTTTTGTAATCAACACTTAGTGTCATTATCTCCACATTTTTTGCTTTGGACCAGATAAAATATGCTATCTCATTGAATTGGGATGATGGAGCATAGATAATCATTCTGAAATCAAATCCATCCGATATAAGTGATGCTCTGAATGGAATTGTGTTATTCTCTAGTAATTTGTATAATTTATTCAGATTTATCGCATTTGATGTCCTGCCAAGAATTAAAAGTGCAATTCCCACATCAAATTTATTTCTATCAAAAATTAGCATGGCCTTCTCCTCCATGACATGATTATTTAGCTTCTTCAACCTTCTTGAAATGGTAGTATCATCTTTGTTGTACAGTGGTGCTAGATCTACTGGTTTCACCTTAGCATTGATATTTAATTCTCTTACCAAGTATAGATCCTCAGCATCTAGATTTTTCAGGTAAGATTCATAATTATCTCGAATTAGGGTATTTGGTACTTTGATACTATTCCAAGCGATATAGAGTGAATTATCTAACATATCAAATTTCCATTTTTTATCCTTCACACACCAGTTGTTCATATCCAACTCCACTGATAATTTTCTATCTTGATTTAATAATACGATTTTATTCGCTCCAACAAGCTCTCTGACTCTCTCATAGAATTCATTCATCAAATCAATTGTCTCTGCTGGTATATTGAACTGAGCATACAAATGTATACCCTCTCCCACGCATACAGTCCGATAACTGGTGTATGGGTGTTCATAGCATATATCAGCAAAGAGATCAACTCCCTCGGATGACTGCACATTTTTGAAAAACACATGTTGCGTCACCAGTCCTAATTTTCCCGGAATTATATTCCCCTCAACCTCTGATATCTCTCTAATTTCATTTACAAGTATTGGATCATTGATTTTTCTATTTTTTCTTAATATGCCCATGTTTTTTAGCTCATCATACGCTTTTTTTGTCAGATGGTATGATATTCTAGCGTCTATCAAATCATTATCCAGCTTTTCTTGTAATCTCTTTATTGATGAAGAAGGATTGTTTATCATCTCATAAAGCAGATACATGTGTATTGTAGAAAATTCCAATAATTTCTCTCCTGTAGTTAATTTATAAAAACTTTAATTTTATACTATCAAATTTAAGTATTATTAACCTTAATTGATAGTTAATGCAGTATCAATTACCTATAAGGGTGAACTGAGGTGGCTCACTACCCCCATGACCGCCTGGGGGATCAAATACAAGCGTAGTTTCATGATACTCAAAATTCGATGAGATAAGTACCACGCTGACAGTGATCTTATACCATCCAGATTCTGTTGCATGATCCCAGAAGTAATTATCATATAGTACTACCTGCTTGTTGGTGGCAATTACATAATAGTAACTGAAGGTAGCTCCACTGGGTAATTCAAGCTCAATGAGATAATCATAGACCTGTATACCCTGTGGAATAAGGCTAACCTTGACAGCGGAGTAAACATCATCCTCAAGTCCATCATTATCAAGATCTGCATAGTATGCATCCAGGATCTCAACTTTTATTGGACCTGTTGTGTCTGTAACGGCTGCTGTTGATGCAGGTACAAGTGCTAGCAATATGATTGCAGATATTATCAATAATTTCAATTTATTTCGTAACATAATGCGACTGAATTCGATTTAAAAAATTAATATTTAAAGTGTTCGTGCGATTATCATACTAGTAATCAGATAATCTAAATTGATTTTTCTTTTGAATATAAGCTTATCAAGGACTAATTCCAATATTTATGAATTAATGCTCAATCATGTGCATGAGTTTAGAAAATACTTATATATTTTTCAAAAATACTGCATTATGTTCGTATTCAATTTTTGAATATCGGATAGAAGGTAAAAAAGATGAACCTAATAAAATCTAAATCATTTATACTTAATGTATTCTTGATTTTATCGCTAATAAGCTTAACCTCAATTGGTCCTGCAACTGCAGATGCACAAGCATATGACCTTGAGGCAAATGGTTGGCTATGTGATTTGTTTGGTATTGGATGTCCCCCTCCACCACCACCTCCACCAGCTGGCCAGGAAATACCATGGGGTATCAGTAGAATCAATGCTGATACTGCACAGACACAGGTTGATGAGACCGGCGTAAATGTTGCGATCATTGATACTGGTCTGGACATGGATCATGAGGATCTTGGTGGTCTATTCGTATGGGGTTACTCCTATTATGAACAGGGTGCCTCAGGTGGATGGTTTGGCTCCGCACCAATTGTAGAGGCAGAGTGTACAACCGCAAATCCCAACCCATGTAATGACGATAATAATCATGGAACACATGTGGCAGGTACAATTGCAGCACAGGATAACACCGTTGGTGTACTTGGTGTTGCACCTGATGTGAACCTGTATATCTTCAAAGCACTGGATTCTGACGGAAGTGGAGCATACTCTGCAATTGCAGGATCTATCACAAAAGCAACCGATGGTCCAGATGGTGTTGCCGGTACAGCTGATGATGCAGATGTGATCTCAATGTCTCTTGGTGGTTCCTCTGGAACTGTGGAGCTTGAGAATGCAATCAATTATGCACTAAACAATGGTGTAGTAGTAGTTGCAGCCACAGGTAATGATGGTGCTTCCACTCCCAGCTATCCAGCAGCCTATCCCGGTGTCATAAAAGTTGGAGCAATTGATGTCAATAATAACATTGCCTCATTCTCAAATAGAGGTGAGGATCTATTCGCTCCTGGTGTTGATGTTTTATCAAGCATTTCCACTGGTGGATATGATCGCTATGATGGTACATCAATGGCTACTCCCCATGTAGCAGGAGTAGTTGCTCTTGCATGGGCAGCACATCCAACTTACACCGCAGATCAGATCAAACAATTGGTAATCAGCAGTCAAGATAGTTTTGGCGTAGTTGATGCCTCTGCTGTTGTATAATGATAAAATAAGAATATATTGGGTAATACTATAAATAAAATATCGGCAATAATATCAAAAATTTATACAAATATTAATCTACATTATTTCAATATTATATATCATAATTGCTGTAATTATTATATTAATTGAATAAAGATAGAAAATTGTCAAATAACACTTATAATTAGATTATTTTATCAATAAAGTATGAATGATCTCATTTTATTGGTAATTTCAGGTGTTCTTATTGAGGCAGTAATTCTCCTGCTTTTAGCTATATCTATGGTCAAATTATCCAAATCCAAAACACATCCCGGCATATCGTTCTCAATATTTCTCACAGGATTATTGTTTTTGTTATATGTTGCGTATCAGATAATTAAATTTGGCCTTGACAGCATGAACCTTGGAAATGATACTTTCTATGGAGGTATTTTTAGTGTATATGGTGATATTGGCAATAATATCTGGTTTGGTATTGGATCATATATGATCAATTATTCTATTGTAAAAGGATCTATCACATTGATAAGTGCATCTGGTATATTTCTTGGTGTAATTAAATTTCTAGTTGGATTATTTCGTAAGAGATAACTGTTTAACAATACAATTTAGCAATGGATAACTGCTGGCCAACTCCTATTATAGGAGTGACATCAATCTCCATGCACCAAATAACAGTATAATGAATGTTATTGATTTTTTTGTGCCTGGTAGTGACCCATGCATTGGCCATTTTCTCTCCAGTTTAAACCAGCTGAGCAGCATCAAAATAATAAATATAATTTCATTGATCATTGCAGGTGGATTTAGTCCCCATTCGGGTAGCCAATAGAATACGGCCTCTCTTGTATATCCTTCCATAAAGTGTAATGTTGGTAGCTCTACATTTGTATATTTTCCAAGAAATCTTACTATACTCCAATCCCAGAGATCAAAGGATACAGAACCTAGCATTCCCCCGAAATATCTTAGATCTTTTCTCAGAATGTATATTGCAACTACTGCCTCAAGTATATAGGTGAATAGATGCCATCCTGCATATACGGGGTCTCCCCAGTTTGATTCAGATGGATGATAGGTTAATTTTGCAAGATTGTCAATTAATATGTGGAAGAAGAAGCTGATGCTGAATATAATCATCATTCTGATTATTTTTCTAGATCTGTCTTCAATCTCTGAATTTGGTATCAATTTATAGATAAATAATGTGATAAAAACACTTGATAGATAATGTGCTGCACCATTCATAGCCTGATTTGAAATTGATGCAATATAAGTTACTCCAAGTATATTTGAATAAAGTATTCATTTTTTGTAATACTTATAATTCTATGCTTTCTGATTATTACTGTTCCTGTTTATTATACCTCCAAATAATCCAAGGATCAGGCCTATCCAGTATGTATAGTATCCATGACTCACGTCAAAAAATGTTTCTGCACCAATTATTCCTGAGCTATAATTAGCTATTGCATTGATAGTGTTCAGAGATATGATAAATCCTGTTATTACAAATAATTTTGTCTCTTTGTTCTTTTTCAGGTTATAGGTGGCAAAAGTATACAATCCAAGTGTTGATATGAAAAAAAAAGTACCTTGCCAACTCAACACCTCAAATAATCCTAATTTGTGACCATTGAATACAAATACATTCACAGGTAGTATCATTGTTAAAATAAGATTTGCAATGGATGTAAATAGTAGATATTCCGGCAATCTTTCTATGATGGCATCTTTATCCATAAATTAAGAGGTGTAGATATTTTTAAAAATATATCTAGCAGTGTTTAGATTTCAATCTCAGTCATCATTTGCCAGTGTCATGAATTCCAACATCTCAATTTTATTCTGCAGGATATTTACGAATACAGATAGTGATTTCTCCTTCTTCACAATATTATCATATATTTCTTTGGACTTTCTAAGATATTCTATTCCTTTTTCCTTATTCTCATTTATTCTTACTAGTCCATGAATGTGGTACATTGATGCCAATTCCAGAGGTGGTAGCTTTTTGTACTTTGCCACAATATGTTCCTCAAAGGATAGTTCACTCTCCTCTACTAATAATTCAATATATAAGTTGAATTTGGATTGTAATTTTACCATATCATTTCCAAGTCTTCTTGCATTCACAGTAGCAAGTGATATTGTAGATCTCCCCTTTCTGATGTTATTTCTGGAGATCAATAGCACCCCTTCCAATAATTTGGCAACTACTTTACCAGTTTTGTTATCTATCTCCTTGTAATATTCAAATGCCTTTAACACATAATTTTTTGCCCTGTCAAATTGATCCTGATCATTACTGGTTAGCATTATAGTGCTGGCCACATCAATATACATATCTGATAGTACTTTTATATTATTGGTGTTCTCGATCTCTTCAAGTCCACGTTCTTCATATACCGAGATATCCGTTTCATTCTTCATTCTTTTTATCATTGCAAGGTTGACAATGGCCATTCCCTTCTCAAGTGGATATCTTTCGATAAACTCTGATTGAAGTAGGTTTTTCAGCATTCTCTCAGCATTTTTCACAGAATTATACAACTCGTACCTTGCAAGTTGAATGCTTGCCTGTGCAGCATGATTGTATATTCCAAGATCAAGGCAGTCTTTTCTCACTTTCTGTAATTCTTTCTTAGCACCATCTAGATCATTGAAGCCTAGCATATTACTTTTGGATTGATTTAGCTTGATCTTCTGAATTCTCTTGAATTCTTTGTTCTTGATCTTTTTCTTGTTTAGATTATCAATTATGTCCATATATTTGTTGAAATCAAGTTCTAGGTTATTATATGAGCAGTATTTAATCATCTTGAATATATGGTTTATTGCATTCTCATAGTTCTTTGCATTGATAAGTCCATCAACAGTTAGTTTCATCTGTTCCACTGCTTTCTCATGGTCATTGTTGCTTATCGCAATCTTAGATAGCTGATAATTCAGATGTGCTTTGATAATCTTGGTATTATTATCCTCAGTTGTTAATTTCTGGCGTGCCTTATCATATGAGAAAAGTGCTTTATCAATATCTCCCATCTTGAAATGGATCTTTCCCTCAAGTAGTTTGATTTTTGCATGATCATTCTGAGTGTCTGCTTTTTGTTCCACTGATCGTGCAGTGAGTGAGCTCCTTCTGTTCTGATTTAGACATTTATTCAGAAGGTCCAGTGCTTCTGAATATTTTTCCTCTCTATAATATTTTTCAGCTTTTATATACATCTCTGAAATTTTAAATCACCGTTTAATATACGCCCTTTGTTAATTGTATATTTATATTTCTATCTCACAGCAAGATGATATTTTTACAAAGTGTTGTTCAAAGTATAAATAAATATGGTATAATTGGCATTGATCATCTTATTTGCACATACGAATTTTAAGTTGTGAAATTAATCAATTTCACACGCTCCGGTGAGATGATGTCACCACTACTCCATTGAATGTGTTTTAATACACTCTCTGGGGCTACTTTTCCCATTATATTTATTGCTCCATTAATATCTGCA
>JAJRQD010000339.1 GCA_024280435.1 archaeon
ATTTCTGGGATTATAGAGATAACGGATCTCGCGCCACAAATCTAGATTTTTGCTGAATATTCAATAATGAATATTCAGATAGTCTACAGATTATGTGTTTTAAAAATAAAATTGTATAATTTTGCTATGCGGAATGAAGGAGTAATAATATATTATTTTAATTCGATTTTACAATTCAAATTTATCGAAATATAAAGATACTTTAATTTTGCCAGGTATTTCTATAAATCAAAGTTTGGGTAATTTGGGGAGAATATAATGTGATAGAAGATTAAATAAACTTGTACATTTCCCATGAAAAATTAAACTGAAAAAATAGTTTATCAAAAATCTCAAAATAATAATATATTGCAATATCAGTGAAGCATGAAGAACCCTGAAGTAATTCTGGGAATTGAGTAAATCAATTGTACAATTTTGCACAACTGATTGTAAATCTATCACAACGGAAATACAATGGAAAAAGTACAGAGGTATGGTTATTCTATCAAAAGAATTCTCAACAGAACTGCTAGTATAGAGCTAGATAAATTTGATTTGAACACTGGAAAATTCAATATAAGTGCATATAATGAGGAAACTGATCTGCAGGCAATCAAGCTGATGTATCTTGAGAATAAAATACTTACTGAAGAACAATTAGAAGGTCAACTTAAATTTCTTGAAGATAATCCAGATAGAGTGATTTGTTGGAATGTATACAAAGACGGAGACGAGATTATTGGAAATTCAATTATTACCAAATTTGGTGAGGCAGAGGATGAAATCAGAAAATCAATACTCAATAAAAATATTAAGGATTGTAAAAATGCAGGAATAAAGAAACTGCTGATATTTCTCGCAGGAAATAATTTGGAACTCAAAGAAAAATATGAGGACCTAGGTATTGCTTTCAATCCAGATCTTGTTCTTTACCACCGGGATATATAGTTAATTTACTTTTTAATCATCTAAGGTGTGATATTCTCATTATCTTTTAATATTATTAGGATATAATTTGGCAATAGTATGAGTAATGATCTCAAATTCTTATTTGATGTGAATAGTTTTGGTGATGATACTTTGGAATATCAATTAACATCACTTAATAAGAGTATTATTGATATTCTAAAAGATTCAATAGACATCCATGGAGTTGCACTATTCACAATTGATGGATTAATGGCAATACTGATTGCAAAGAATGAGAAACATTATTCAAACCTAAAACAATTATCCGACACTGTTAGTCAACTACAACCAAAAAAATATTTTAGTACTCTACCAGATGAGATTGAATATCGTGGTCCAGGTTATATGGATTTTACAGATTTTGAGGTGTATTTTGTTAAAATCAGTGATCAGTTAATAATATCATTCATAGCGACTGATATTCATTTTCAAGTATTTGAACATACTAGAGAAATAATAAAATCAGTTATCAAAATGATGGAGATGGACCCTGAAGAAATTAAAAAAGAAGAGATCAAGAAATACGATAATGTTCAGAAAAAAGAGGATGGTGTGGATGAGGTAAAAGATGTTATTGAGGAAACAGATACCCTTGAGAAAGAGATAAAATTCACACCCAAAAGGTATGAGGATAAATTTGCACCAAAGAGAGTTGATCCAAGATCTCTGTTAAGACCTGTAAAGAATATCAATGAAGAAGATTCCTCTGATGAGAGAGATGAGCTTACTAAAGAAGCGATCAAGAATTCTGAGGAGACAAACGAACAAATTGATGATAAAAATGAAAGTGTAGAGGAAACAGATACCCTTGAGAAAGAGATAAAATTCACACCCAAAAGGTATGAGGATAAATTTGCACCAAAGAGAGTTGATCCAAGAACTATGTTAAGACCTGTAAAGAATATCAATGAAGAAGATTCCTCTGATGAGAGAGATGAGCTTACTAAAGAAGCGATCAAGAATTCTGAGGAGACAAACGAACAAATTGGTGATAAAAATGAAGACACAAACAAAGAAAATAGTCATGATAAAGATGATAATATTAAATCAGAAGATGAGGATATAAAGCAACTGTCCTCTATTCTTAGAAAGAAATTGAAGGAAATGAAATAATCTATTGTAAATAGGGAATTATCCGTATTAGCTCCCTCTGATCATTCTCCATGTATATAATACCAATAATTGCCTCAACAAGTGTTCCCTTCAGATGAATTACCTCTTTAATCTGTGATTTTTCCTGTGCTTTCAGTTTTCTCAACCTATAATCATATAATTTGAGATGATCACAGATCTTCGCAAGATTTTCATTTTTTACAAATTCACTTCTTTTTCTAGTCAGATCACCTACTCTATCCACAGAGGTCTCCCAATGAGTTTCCACAATAGCAAGGTCCAGTGCCGCATCACCTAACAATGCAAGTACTTTGGATGTTTCACCAGAACTAGATAATAATACAAGATCACTATCTCTGATTGGATTATCAATCTCCACAGTTTTCATGTACTCACCAAAATTGCGATAGAGTGAATTTAAATTAGTCTGTGCCAATGCAAGATATAATAGTTCACGTGTCTGGAATTTTACTCGTAATTGTTTCTCAAGTAATGGTTGAAGCTCTGTATCAATTCTGTTCATCGTATCATAAATATTCTTGAACTCAGTCCTGAAATTCTCAGGGGTTCGTCTTATTCTTCTGTGCTCCTCAGGTATATTCTCAAGAATACTGTCAAGTATATCCAAAATAATTTTAGTATTCTTTTTGAATCCAATAGCATTCCAGGTTAATTTTGGTGGCCTCATTAAATTTTATAATTATTATTGATTGATATATACTTTGCTTGTTTATCGTATAAAAATATGAATAGTTTGATCAGAAAAGACCTGTGATCTTGCCATCATCATCAATATCAATATTATTAGCAGCTGGTACAGGTCCTAGACCTGGCATTGTCAGTATCTTTCCTGTCTGTGGGAAGATAAACTCTGCACCCGCAGATATTCTCACATCTGCAATATTGATTGTGAAACCTTTTGGTGCACCTCTTTTACTACTATCATCAGTGATTGACAGATGTGTCTTTGCCATACAAATTGGTAAGTTTCCATATCCATCAGTCTTTAGCTGTGCAATAACATCCTTGGCTTTTTTGGAATAAACCACTCCATCTGCACCGTAGATAGTTTTAGAGATCTTCTCTATCTTAGTCTCAATCTCATCCTCGAGATCATATGTGAATTTAGGTGTGGGTATACCAGCTTTTGTAATCAGATCATCCAACTTGGTTGCAAGTTCAACTGTTCCCTCTCCACCCAGTGCTACACCTTTGGAGATTGAGAAACCATCTGCACCTTTGGAGAGTGAATATTCCTCTATAATCTTGATCTCCTCATCTGTGTCATGTGGGAAGTGGTTCAATGCCACAACAACAGGTACTCCAAAACTCTTCATATTCTCAATATGTTTACCAAGATTTTCAAGACCTTTCTTAACAGAAGCTGCATCTGGCTCTTTTATCTGTTCTCTATCAAATGGCTTTCCATTTCCATGATATTTCAGTGCTTTAACAGTGGTTACCAAAACAACTGCATCAGGGAATAATCCAGAAGCTCTGCATTTGATATTGAAGAATTTCTCTGCACCCAGATCAGATCCAAAGCCTGCCTCTGTCAATACATAATCTGCCATATGAACTGCCAACAGATCACCAATAACAGATGATGTACCAGTTGCTATGTTTCCGAATGGACCGATGTGCATAATACATGGTGCACCCTCATATGTCTGTACAAGATTTGGTTTTACTGCATGTTTTAATAATGCAGTCATTGCACCGGGTGCTTGTAGATCTTTGGCAGTGATTATTTTGCCCTCTTTATTTCTACCCACAACTATGTTAGAGATCCTTCTCTTCACATCTGGTAGATCTTTGGCAAGTGCCATCAGTGCCATTATCTCAGATGCTGCTGTGATATCAAATCCAGACAGTCTGGTAACACCATTGACAGATGGTTCTCCAGCTGCCAGTACTGTGGATCTGAGAGCACGATCATTCATATCCATAGCTCTTCTCCATGCGATACTTGTCATATCAAAATCTAATTTGTTCTTTCTGAATATATGGTTATCCAACAATGCAGAAAGTAAGTTATGAGATGATTCAATCTTAGAGAAATCTCCTGTGAAACCCAGATTGATCTCTTCCATAGGTAATACCTGTGAGAAACCAGCACCTGCAGCTCCTCCTTTTATACCAAACACAGGTCCAAGTGATGGTTGTCTAAGAGTTACAACTGCCTTCTTGCCTATTTTATTCAATCCCTGTGTTAGACCAATTGCAGTGGTTGTTTTACCCTCACCAGCAGGTGTGGGGTTGATAGCAGTCACCAGTACATATCTACCTTTTGGCTGTTTTTTGATCTCTGCCTCTCTCTCCTTACTAAGTGCTATTTTTGCAATAACCTTACCATGAAGTTCTAGATCATCCTCAGTTAGACCAAGAATCTTTGCTACCTCTTTAATTGGTTTAAGAGTAGCTTCTTGTGCAATTTCAAGACTTGATTTCATCTGATGGAATGATCAATTGTTCATTAAATAAACAATACTTTCTTTACCAAATTTTATATTATTTTATACCAAAATATAAACATCTCTCCAAAAACATGAAATTTAGCAAATATCGTGCAGTTGAAAGTATGTAATTTATTTATTTTCTATAAATCATCCATAAGGTATTTAATTGAATGGAGAACTATTATCATATGACCTACAATTTGAATTATATACGGATTCTAAGCAATCACTATGTAGATGCATTTGATTTTTATAGCAATAAACTTGGATTTGAGGTAAAAATGGGTGATGCATCCAGTGGATATGCAGAGTTCAAAACTGATGGAGCAATACTATCACTTTTTAATGCCAAAGATATGGCAAGTGCACTTGGAATGGATCATTGTCAAGAAGTACATGAATGCTCATTCACCTCCACAATTATCTTCAGAGTAGATAATGTGGATAAGGAATATGAGAGATTAAAATCAAATGGAGTGATATTTCTTAGTACTCCAAAGGATAGAAAAGAGTGGTCTGTCAGAACTGCACATTTCAGAGATCTGGATGGTAATCTCATTGAGATAAACCAAGCAATGAAATCCTGAGATTACTCTCATTTTGTGATACAACCTTAGATAGAATTAATTACATGGTATTCACAATCAAAGTCTATGGATGATTTAACTGAACTGATAGATCTGATCAAATTGACTGCAAAAATAGTTGTAAATGAGTTTATTTCAATTCCAGAGGATAAATTGTCCATGCAGGGAGATAGATGGACAGTTTCAGATCATATAAAACATGCATGTAATTCTGAGAGAGGTCTACTGTGGGTACTTAACAATATATTGGAAGGTGGAGAGGGAGCAAGTAGTGAATTTGATCTTGACAAGTACAATGCTTCAAACAGGAATAAAATGAATGATACAACAATCAGTGATATGATTGATGAATTTAAAATACAGAGAGAAGCTACACTTGAACTTGTGAAAACAATCACAGAGAATAGTTTGAGATTGAAAGGAAGGCATGCATCACAGAGAATATTCACAGTGGCTGAAATGCTTCTGATAATTGCAATCCATCCTCTTCACCACATGAAAGAAATATCCAGGATAGTGGATATTAAATTTGACTATAATCATCTTGTTGATAAATTCACATCTTTATTCAACTGATCTTATGATATATCATTAATTTATTGCTTTAATAATAAAATCAATAAACTTGATCGGTTCAGTACGGAATATGGAAAATTGGTTTAACACCGATAAATTGGATAAATATGTGTATTTGATCCGTGAAAGACTAGATATAATTGATAAAAGATTCCTAACTGAGTTCACAAATATTTATGTTATAGTTGGAATTCATTCTGCAATATTATTTGATACGGGATCTGGAGTTGAGAAAATTAAACCTGTTGTTGAGAAAATTATCAAGAATAGAGAATTGATTGTTATCAACTCTCACAAACACTTTGATCATATTCTTGGAAATAATGAATTTGATAAAATATATATCCATGAAAATGATATGGAAGATATTTCTAAACCTATAGATATATCCTTTCTATCGTATAAGACTGAGAATTATATCAGACATCAATACATGATACCCAATGCTACAAATATAATTGGATTAAAAGGTGGTGAGAGATTTGATCTTGGAGGAATTGAGATTGAGGTGATACACACTCCAGGACATACAAAGGGTTCAATCTCATTATTCAGTGATCTTGGACATCTATTCACAGCAGATACAATACATTATGGTTCCATATATTTACCAGAAAAAGATCAAATGCAAACATACCTGAATAGTATTGATAAATTGAAAAATCTGATTAATATAGATAAAATATATACAGGCCATGGACTTCCTCAGGTGGATATGGATATATTTGACAAATTAGAATTTATTATACTCAAGAACTATAATAATGGGGTTATGAATCATTTTCTTGAGAGTAGAATAATTAAAACTGAAGAATTTACACTTGTGATACCAGATACAGAATAAATATTCAGTATTTTCCATAAAATTCCAATGTTTCTAGGATCAAGTCTTTTGATAGATAATTATACAACAGGTATGCTTCTATCATGAGAGCTACACCTCACAGACATGTTTCAACTGTGGAACTGTAAGAAAGGCAAACAGAGTACACAGGGGATTATACAGGTGCAATAGCTGTGGAGATAAATATATTGATGGAGCAATAAATATAATGGGAAAAGTAGCCCCAGAGAATGTATTAAAACACATTCAATGGAGTAGTGGTGACATCATCTCACCAAAGAGTGTGAAATTAATTTCACAACTTAAAATTCGTATGTACAAATAAGATGATAATAAACAGATTAAAAAATATTTCATTATTTACACCAATAATTTGTTATGTACATGAGATATCTCCGATTAATGTATCTGAGACTACTAATAGCAGTTAATATAAATGCAGATACTATTGTATTAGTAAAAACTATAATCAGTGAAAATAAATTGAAAACAAAAAATAATGAAAAGATATATATTATCTCTCATTCCGCACTAAAAAATTAAACAATTTTATTTTAAGTGGCATAAATATTAGCTGAAAGCTTTATATTTTCCATTTTTTGATGCATAAACTGCGCGGGGTACGAGTATCGCGTAGATTCAAATCGCC
>JAJRQD010000340.1 GCA_024280435.1 archaeon
ACTATCAAATTTATCGAATAACCTGTATATTATGGCTATCATTACGAATGATCCAATTGATCCTATGGTTGTATAGAACGCTCTTTTGATATATTTTAATTTTATACCACCTATCATTAGTAGGATTACAAAAAGTATAAAGGTTATATTTTGAATATCTGCTGAATTATTTGGATTGAGTGATATTACATACAGTCCTATTGTCTGCAGTATTGGGACAGATAGCACATTCTTGCTTCTTATCCCCATAAATATTGATAGATATATGTATCCTGTACTTAATACCAATTGATTGATTGAATTTGGCATTGAAATATAGAATGTGAAGAATAGTGTGATTATGAATATCATGAAAGGTATAAATTCATCAACAATTTCTAACTTCCTAATTGAGACAAAAGTCAAGATACTGATATATATTGCATAAATAAATACATTCAGATTAAAATTAAGATTGAAAATATCAACACTAAATAGTGAATTATGATAAATTATATTGATAATATACTGAAGAGGTAGTAGTATAGTTGAGAAAATAATTGATACATATGTAATCTCCTTATTATCAATTAATAATACATTTACTAGATTTAGCACCATGAATAATCCAAATAGCAATAAATTAAGATCAAAGGCAATTGAATTTGTACTGTTTTTAATCATTGGCGTTAATATTACATTTATCAGCAGAGGAATATTATAAACCAAATTATTCTGTAAGTATGATTTTCTCAATACTATTATTGCTATAAATACAAGTATCTGTGTACTGATGATCTCAATTGGGTCTAAACTATGATTGTTTATCCATTTGGCATACCATATGATAATTAGTGATATATTAAGGAGTACAATAGATGATGTAATTATCCATTCATAATCCTTCAGTCTTCCAATATACATAGTTGCCAGTATATACACCGAAAGGGCAATGATGGAGAAATATGGTAACTCTATTATCACAGATGCAATTATTATATTGATGAGAATGATATTGTGTAGTATGAATATAGATCTTTGTGACAGTTTCTCTGAAACAGTTAGATAGTAATAATTCAGTATAATACCGAGTAAAATTGTCAATATTATCAATATCACCTGCGAGGATGCAATGTTATTGAGAACTGTATTGTACTCTCCAGTCTTCTCATTAAGTATACCAAATCTATCCAGAGGATATACATACAATACAAGTATTGCAATGATTGTATTTACAGTACCAATGAGTAATGTTCTCACTTGATATGTCATATCTCGGTATAGATTGTTAAATTCTGGTTGATTTGTCATTATAATGTTGCCTCCTCTGTGTTCTCAATTGTTGAACTAACAATTTTAATCTGTTTATTGCTTAACCTCAGCACCACAGTTACAGATGCAATAAATATTGATACAATTATGAATATTGCCCATTCTGGAGTGATAAAGTATACCCCTCTGGCATTACTCACAGGTGGTTGAACAATGATTTCATACAATTTCTTGGCACCACCAAGCAGTACAAAACCACCAATAAATGCAAAATATCCTGTAAATGCAGCTAGTGGCCCAAATGCAGAGTTACCTCTCTTCTCTGAGATATAGGCCAACAATGGTAATAATAGGAAATAAAAAATAAAGTACAGTATCATTATTGCCTGGTTTGAAATTGGATAGTAGAAATAGGGCAAACCAAATACGATTAAAATACTTGGTATGGTGAAAATAATTATCTGTGGAAGATATAAACCACTGTTTTTCATTATCAGTCCTATTTTATCTCGCATGTTTTTGGTGCTGTGATATAAATATGATTCATCATTAGTCTGTACTTCAAAATAAGTGAGAATAATAGCTGCAATTATATATATCCCAATTGATAAATTAATCATCAGATGTACTTGAAATGACATCTCATTGGTAATCTCATCGATTGGGAAACGTCTTTTCTGTCTTAATAATGCGTATATGAACTGATAGAGGAGTCCATAAACAATGGATGATCTTATGAATTTTGATTTTATATTATCGATATTACCTTTTCTAATCAATAACATACCTATTGTTAGCCATGAGATAGAAGATAATAAGAGAACAAATATTCCATATTTTTCTGATTCTGCTGCGATGATGAAGTTGAATATTGATGTTATTGCAATTAAAGTGGACAGGCCATATGTTGAGATCTTTATACCAATAATACTAAGATCTGGAGTGTTGTTACCCAGTACAAGGAACACTGATTGGAATATCACCAGGAATATGGCAGAAACTATACTGGTGGATAATAGATTAACATGTGGACCATTCAAAGACATAATGTACACTATCTCTGCCTCGAATAACATTAGTATTATACTATTTTTCACTATTTTATTAAGATTGGCTTTTATTCCAGCAATTGCTGATATTGTCAGTATAACTGCAAAATAAATAATCAACTGCCCTGCATTGTTACTTGCCAGTGCACTAACAATTATAAAAATGAATACAAGGCTTGATAACATTAGCCAGTTCAACCATCCCTGTATTGGTTTTAAATCGAAATTCAGATCTGTGAAATCAAAAGATCTTGATAGATCTAAAGATACACTGAGATCTTTCTCAACAATCGCAAATATCCAGTACATTGAGTAGAAAGCACTGAATACCAAAATAATCGATAACATCTGGAAAATACTTAGTGCATTTCCAGCTTCTAGAACTTTGATTGTGAATACAATACTTATAAAATTGTTATATATCAGGAAAAATAGGGCCATAAAATTAGCAAAAGGTTTTGGAGTTGGCATCTTTTTCGCTAGAATTATAGTTAAATTAGATATTGCAATAAGTAGAGCGAGAATATCTGGACTTGCAATATTATTTGAGATTAATAACCATAATACAGGTGAAAACAATGAATATACTGCCATTGGTATCCATATTTTTCTTTTCAATACCAAAAATATTGTCAGTACAAGCAGCAAGACATTCATCATAAAAATCAAAGATGGTCCAATCTCAGAAATCCCTATAATTGTTTCAGAACGAATTAATTTATTAGCCACCTGTGTGGTCGATCCACTGATATAAGATAGATACATACCAATTGAGATACCTGTTAATGATATAATTCTTGATCTCATCTTATATCCTGTAAAAGATGCCAGTATCACAAGTAAAAAGCCTGGAATCAGTAGAAAATATGCATTCAAATCTAGGTTGATAAAATATATTGACTGTATATAAAGAGCCAATTGGAATAGAACAATACCAATAGAGGTGATAAAACGGGATAAAGATACCAGTTTATCAGTAATTTTTCCTATAATTTTACTGTTGATACTGAATAATACTGCAAATCCATATAGAAATGCAACTCCAAGGGAAGC
>JAJRQD010000341.1 GCA_024280435.1 archaeon
GCAAAAGAGTACATGGAGAAAGCAGGTTATAACATTGTTATCCCAGCTGGAACCTTACCCATTGATATATCCATCTTTTTAGTTGGTATTTTCTCAATTGGTCTTGTAATGACATTCCGTAGAAGAAGATAATTAAATAAAAAAAATTAATACAATAAAATTCAATAGAACCTTCATTTCATATAACAAAACTATACAATTTTATTTTTAAAACACATAATCAGTAGACTATCTGAATATTCATTATTGAATATTCAGCAAAAATCTAAATTTTTGGCGCAAGTTCCGTTACCTCTATAATCCTAGAAATGCCTAATATTTGATTTTGGGAAGTTTTGTTTCTTTGTTAATAGACACTAACCCCTCTGTTTTAAAATATTTCCACAATGCTTATATCTAGTTGTTTAATTTGCATATCAGGTATGTTTACTGATATTTCAAGCAAGAATATGGATTATTTAGAGTTGATTGGAGTATTGAGCAAAGATATAGGTATTGTTGATATAATAGACAGCATTACAGGAGTACATGAATACCAAAAAGTCACTCATGGACAGTCCACAATGGTCATGATTTACAATATGCTGGCAATTTTACAAAAGCCTCTTTATCTAATAACTAACCCATCTGTTTTTTGTACAGAAAATGTCATCCCAACTTGGCTTATCTCTATTCTCCTTCCGGGATTTTTCTAAAATATGAAGTAAAAATATAATTGCAGGACTAGGTCGTAATTTAGTTTAGCACTAGATGCTGCTAACTAACCGGACCGGCGAAATTCTAACCTGTTAACCCTGAGCACACTGTTACAAAGAAATACGTAATCTTGATACTGAGTGATGAATATGTTGCATGAATTTCATTTCCTGCAATTAACTAAGGATGTCCTTAGTATAGCAGTTATTAGAATAGACGTACATAAAATCATATTATGAGTGCACATCAAGGATGAAAAAGGAAATGATATTTTTAAATCAGAAATCCGAAGAGATCCAAAAAGGCTTCAAAGCCTGCAGAGGCTTTGTCAGCACTACAATGTAAAAAAAGCAGTGATGGAATCAACCTCTTACATTCCTCAATAGAGATCCATCAACAAAGAGAATTAATTCGTACTCGAATTAGTAAACAAAATCGGACATTATCAGTCGATTAAAAGCTATGCTTGAGGGAGTTTACCCTGGAATTACTGCTGTTTTGAGAGATTTTAATCTTCTCAATGCACAGTTGTTTTTGAAAAATTGGGGAAAATCGGAATTAAGCTATGATAAATGGATTGAAACCATTGCAGATGGAAGAATCAGGAAAGCCCTGATCAAAAAATGACCCATTCTTGAGTATTGGTGGAACAATCCTCTAGATGAGGTACAACAGTTTTTACTTGATGATCAGCTATTAGAATTCCAGAGGGACCAATTGACTAAACTAGAAACTATGATTGGTGAAACTCTTGCGAAGACAGATCTTGAAGATGGTGTAAAATCAATCAGGGGTATTGGCTTCCTTACAGCAGTAACCATAGTTGCGAACTTGGAAGTATTGAGAGATTCAAAAATGCCAGGGAGACGGTTGTCAGCAGTGGCCTCACTCCCAGATTAAAAGGAAATACTGGAAAAATACATAGTGGGAGGATCACCAAACATGGACTAAAATCCATACGGAGAGCTACATACATAGCCCGCAAAAGCGTGATTAAATTTTCTCCGAAACACAGATTATTTTTCCAATCTGTCAAGGAACGTAGAGGTGGAAAAAAAGCACTTTTGGCACTATGTCGCAAGTTAGTAGCTCTAGCCTGGACTCTGTGGTCCACAAAGAGCTATTATGTTGAAGTAAAAATATAGAGAAACATAGCAATTGACAATTTCAAGCGCATTTAGCTGAGCTTAGATTTATTTTTTATTTTTCGGGAGAATAGAGATAAGGAATGAATTAAATTATTGGATCTTTTAGTAATTCGTCTTTATTATATGGAAAATCATAATCCATGGGATAAGAATATTCCAGTTAATCATATTGATGATTTTGTTGATGAATGTATTGTTTGCAAGCATAATACAGATCCAAACCAACAAAGTATATCCTATGTTAAGAGAATATTGGAAATACCAGAACTCACCCCTATAAAATATAGGGGAACATCGAGTTCATAAATTCAGTTGTCCTAAATGTAATAGTATAACCGAAGCAGCAGCACCCTCATTAAATGGAACTGTATTAGGGCAGGGGATGAAAAACACATAAAATAGTTAATATTTATACACTAATAAACAACACGATTAACAATATGTATCGATATATCTAAAATAGAAATATTACAATTTTTGATATCAAATTTATAAAAATTTTAAATAATTGAAATTATATAGAATATTTATCGGAGAATTTATAAGTGTAAGAAGAATGTATAAAATTGGTAATATATTAAATGAAATTTATAAGAATATTATGCATACTTATGTTATTATTGATAATAATTCCTACGATTGGAATTACAATTAATGACGATAGAACACAATTATATAATGATAATTATGAAAATGAAATTATTTTTGATACAATTGAAAATACTGAACAAAGATTATATTATGAAAATCAACTTAAGGTGATTAATGATGCTGATGATGTTGAAATACAAAGTCAATTGGTTCATAGTGATTATGAACTTGAATCTACTCATGATAAGAGCAAAGAAAAAATTCAAATAGATGGAGTGACTGGAACCTTGGCTGAACTCACTTATTTAAAAGATTGTAGTGATTCTGCATTAGTTTATATAGGTTGTGACATTTGGAAAGATAGTTATTCGTCTAATTCCCTTGAAGGAATTACTGTAATTATAGATGTAGGTATGTCAATTGAGAATTGGTTGTATATTGAAGATATTTTTGATGTAAATATTGATTATATGTACTACGACACTAACACATTTAGAATTAAAGTAGCAACTGAACAAAATCAACTTACTGATGATGAAGTGGGCTATGATCCTTCAATACCTTCATTTGACCATGGCTATTCTGTAACAAGCTCTTTTGCATCAGTTGCTAATGGTTCACATATTCTTTTTGTCAATTTAAATTCATTTTTGACAGTAAATGATATTATTGGTACTAGAATTTTTGATACGTTATATTCAGATAGTTCATATATTCTAGCAGCAGCAGGTATAAAAACTGAAGATATTCGAGTGATTTCAATGTCGTATTTTGTCTCACCCGAGAAATTAAATGAAGCAAATTATGTTAATTTAGATGTAGAAGCAACTAATGCTATTATTGAAAATATGACAAGAGAGAATGGGGTGTTTTTTGTAGTAGCAATAGGAAATGATGGACAAGAAACAGGAGATTGGTGGCCTATTTATTTAGATTCAGTCTATAGTGTAGGATCAATTGATCATGAAGATCTAGAAACAACAGTTGTGGATAATACTAAACTATTGAATAAATTCACAGGTACTTCTTCAGTAAAAGATCAATTTACTGGCAATTCTGAAATGGCACTAGAATATCCTGATAAATGCAAAAATCCAGATGAACTTCCTTTTTGTTCTTCTTGGGGATATAATAATAATGCTAATTATCCATATTCCAATTCAACTGATTTTTTAATGCCAGGTAATGGAGTACCTGTTTTAGTAACAAGCGATAATTATGTTGAATATGTTAGTGGAACTAGCTATTCTGCACCTTACCTAGCTGCTGCCGCTTATATTGGAGTTTCATCATTAATTAAAAATATTAATTCATATAATCCCAATGCATTTGCAATTATTCAATCAGAACCAAAATTACTAGAATCTTTACAGTTGAGTAATAACGTGTATAATTTATTGAAATCTGTTGCTTCAAGAACTAAAAACTCAGAAGGTTATAATTATCAATATGGATGGGGTTATGTTAAAGTAAATGAGGTTTTTGATGCAGGTTTATCATATGATATGATATATAATGACCTTATCGATTTAGATGGTGATCAAATGTCAGATATTTGGGAGGTTAAATTTGGTATAGACTATCAAAATAATGCCGATAAAAATTACGATCCAGATCAGGATCAATTAACCAATATTGAAGAATATAATTTAGGTACTAATCCAACCAATGATGACACTGATTCTGATTCTATTGATGATGGATATGAAAATAGCTATTCATTTTTGAATCCATTAGACCCAAATGATGCTAATCTAGACCAAGATAATGATAATTTATCTAATTCTTATGAATATTTTATACTAACGAATCCAGATAGTGGTGATACAGATTCAGATGGAATGGGCGATTATTTTGAAACATTATATTTATTTTTAGATCCAAAAGATCCATCTGATGCAACTGAAGATGAGGACACGGATGGTTTATCTAATTTAGGTGAATTTGAAAATGGGTTAGATCCATTAAACCCAGATTGGGATAGTGATGACATGAAAGACGGATTTGAAGTACAATATAATTTAAATCCAAAAAACTCAAATGATCGCGATACAGATGTTGATAATGATGGTGCAACTAATTATCAAGAGTATCTTGCACAAACAAACCCACAAAGTGATGATTATCCACCGACAGTATCAATAACAAGTCATTCTGATCAAGAATATGTTTCAGGTATTGTTATAATTAATGTAAATGCTTATGATTTAAATGGTATATCTACGGTCAAATTTTATATAGATAATTTATTCATTTCTCAAACTGATCCTAATACAGATTATTATCGATTTACATGGGATACTAGTATTGAAGGAAGCTTTGAAATTAAAATTATTGCATATGATAATAATAATAACTTTAATACTGTTATTATTACGTTAATTGTAGATAATTCTAATCCTGTATTGGATGTATCAGTTGATTATAGTGGTTCATATGGTTCATATTTTAGTGGAATGATTACTTTTACTGTGACTGCAAGTGATCTTAGCGGCATTGATGTGGTTAATTTTTATGTGGATGAAACATATTATGGGTCTGATTATACAAGTGTTTATTCATATTCAATAGACAGTAATAGCTTATCAGATGCCACTCATACTTTTTTGGTTAGAGTGTATGATAATTCAGGAAGTTATACTGATTATACACTTATTAAAATAGTTGACAATATTGCACCAACTGGAAATGTTTATTTATATAGTACTCCTTCTAATTATGTGGCAGGTACAAATAGAGATTTTTATACCAGCAGTATAATTGATGAAGGGGTTGGTATTGATAAAGTTTGGTTTTATATCGATGAAATTTATCATCATACAGATTATACCTCTTCTTATAGATGGTATAATTTAGAAAGTACCTTATATAGTGATGGATTACACAAAATTAAAGCATCATTTGTCGATAAAGTCGGAAATGTATATGAAAAAGAAATTACTTTTATAATAGACAATAATGATCCAACAGGTAGTGTTAGTGGAATTACTAACAATGGTGAATATACTATAGGAACAACAATATCAATTTCAGTATCTGCAACTGACACAGGAACTGGAGTTATAAATGTTAGATTTTATTCAAATAGTGTTCTTGTTCATACTGATTCTAGTGCGTCTTATGGATACTCATTTACTTTCTCAGGGACTACTCAAATCAGAGTTGTCATTACTGATGGTGCAGGAAGAACAAAATCTTGGAATTATAATATTTATCAAAGAACTGCTGGAGGTGGTGGTGGATATAATTAAGCAGTATGATAATGTATATTGCTAATAGCGAAGGTTGTTTATTAATCAATTTTTGATACCTCCAAGGTTTGTAAATACTATTTAAAATTATATCAGAGAAATGAGAATAGTAGAGCTTTGGCACTACTACTTTCCTTTCTTTCTGTAATTCTTAATGGTCTGAGTTTTGCCAAAATCAAATTCTATTGATCATGGAACTGATGGTCAACAGGACCTTATTGTAAGAGCGATGCAAAATTATCCTGGATTATACAAATACAATATTAAATCTGAAGTGTGTCTTTCACGGCATCAAATAATTAGATGAATTGATAGCCCAAATTGACTTAGGGCGTGACATGTGCAGGAAATCAACAATATTCAGCGTATTTTAGGTCATTTATTTGAAGATTAATTTTTTAATTATGTAAAGTAGGAAGGTTTAAAACTAGGAAATTTAATAAAAATGTGCTTATAAGTTCTCAAAACTCAACTAATGAAGAATTATTATTGACGAGTCCATATACAATATTGGACCAGTTAGAACAGCAATTAGTTGAAAATTATTAACAAGGGTTTCTGAATTAGAGACAGAAATTCAGCAATTAAAGGCTCAATCACCAAATATTCCATCTTCTAAACAACTTTATCCAAAGAAAAAGGAGATAAGATCTGGTTTACCCAGATCTTATGAGAAGAAGAAACGAGGCGGAAGTAAAAAAGGGAAAACTAGTCCTATTTGGGATCAAAAAGAACCTAATGTGGTAAAACACAATTATGTGGAAAAATGTAAGGGTTGTAATAAACCCGCAAATACTAAAGATCAGGTATTCATTCATTCAAAAAGAATAATGGAAGTACCAGAAGTGATTGATATTCATCTTGAAGAACATCACATTCATCAATATGAATGTGATTGTGGTGAAATAACCCGGGCAGCAGAACCAACACTTGATGGGACCTAATTTATTGACCCTAGTTACCACTCTACGTTATAGAACAGGTGCTAGTTTTGAAAATATCGCACAATTGCTATATGATCATACTGATAAGAAATTATCACTAACTGCAATAAATCGTGGTTTTGGTAAGATTTGTGAGAGTTTAAAGCCAGTATCAGATGAAATCGCATCTAAGATCATAAATTCAAAGTATACTCAATTTGATGAAACTGGACATAAATTGGTTCTGGAAGGAAAAAGAAAGCAAAAAGGATCAAAGAAAATCTGGGTGTGGATTGCTACAATTCCAAATGCAGCTTATTATCATGTGGATCTGTCTCGCAGCAAAAAAGCACTTGAAAAAATATTGAGATCCAGAAAAACCTCCTATGATTAGTGTGTCAGATGCATTGCCTGCTTATCTTAATTCTTTTGAGACCAAACAATTCTGCTGGGCGCATTTATTGAAAACCAGCAAAGAATTGGAAGATAAATGTGAAAATGCAAGGATTATACATAAACGGTTGAGTGAGTTGTACATACAACTCAAACCACTTCAAGAAAAGCTGTAATTAAAAAATGAACCCGCAAGCAATAAATTGTATAATAAAATACTGAAGGAATTACTTGATATCTTTGCAGAGCCATCTTGTGATAATACTGCAAAAATTGTAAAACATATTAAATGGAGAGCAAGTGTTAAGCATGGTCAATGCTTTTTGACCTTGCAATTGATATTATTGCTCTATTGGGTAATGATATCGCAATATGAACCTCTCTAAATAATTTGGAAGTTTTCTTAACTTTAGCTCATTTAAGAAATCTCCATATACTCCAATTCCAGAGCTATCAATTGCAATATCAAAAATTGTTTTATTTGTAATTTTAGTTCCAAGTTGACTGATAAATGTCTCTAAGGTATCTACTCTCATGTTTCTAAATTCTTGATAGAATTTTTCCCAAGATGGTATTTTTGTTAAATATCCTTCCATGATCAATGAAAGTAGTCCGGAATTTATGAATTTACAGCTTCCAGCATTGTTAGAGGATATTATCTGAATTGATGAGACATTTTTTAAAGTATGAAAGACTTCATGGGCACTGATACTTGCAGTGGATTATAATGGAAGGATTCTTGGATGGAAATTTGGTAAAAAAACAGAGGGAAGTGATATAACTGAGGTATTGACCCAAGCGGGTCGATACATGCCAGATTGGAAGGTTGTGACTGGAGATGGTGCAAGGTCTTATGCACCAGCAGTACGCTCGTTTCACAAACGAGTGTATCTAATCCAACAATTCCACACACATTCCTGACAATGGGTCAAAATAACCGAATTCACACTTGATGGTAATCATAAAATCACTGAGAATACGATAGAGCTTGATTACAAATCTTTGCTGTATGAACGCCCTCAGATTGGATATGCAATACACAGATCTTACAAAGTGAATGTTGCTAAAAAGAAGAGAGGAAGAAAGGCCAAAAGAATGGAACTGGAAAGAAAAAAATAAAGAGAATTAAAAAGAAAGGTCCTAAAAAAAGAGAGCCTAAGACCGCTAGGAGCTGTGGTAGAGCATTTCAGTTTGGTCACACTATGCTAATACCTTGTGAATTTTTGATTATGTTTATCTCAGAATCCACATATTTTTCACATTGATTAACCTGTTTACTCAGTGTCTGAGCAGAGAGTTTGTATCCCTCTGCTATTTCATTTCCAGGAACACTTCCTGTAAAAATCAATAACAATATTCTTCTAACCACAATCTCAGCCAATTCTTTCATCAACCACGATGTATGTACATAGAAGTTCCTTCCATGCACTTTACATTTGTAAAGTTGCACTGGATGCTCAAACTTGCTATCAAAACCGTTGGCTTTGATTTCTTTGCATTCAGAAATTGGGCAAAGTATATTGAACCCTATCGATTGTTTAAAATGAGGTTCCAAGAGTTGATTTTCAGGCATTTGTGCCTGCAGAGATAGGTTTCTAATGTTTTTTTTCATTGTGTAATTTGTAAAAATATGGAGACCTATTTCAATTGATTGAGACTTGTGTTCACAAAGTTTTGAAGATAAAGCATGAAATTAAAAACTTGTTTAATACCTTAAAATCGTTTGGAAATTGATTTGTTTAATTAGATATCGCACTAATTAATTAGCACAAAAATTTGAAATTTCCCCAATCAAATTACTTTCCTAGCAAGGGGGTGAAAAATACACAAAAAATGTATCAATTATTTGTATTGATAATTTGAATAATCTGCAATCATATATACTTGGTTATCATTATTAAAATCATGCCGTCTAAAACACGTACAGCAAAAGCTTCCTGGGAAGGAGGATTGAAAGAAGGAAAGGGTAATCTTAAACTGAGACATTTTGAAATGCCATTTGATTTTGGTAACAGATTTGGCGATGATGAGAATGCAACAAATCCAGAAGAATTAATTGCAGCAGCAGCAGCAGGATGTTTTACTATGTTTCTATCATCCTTGTTGGAAAAGAATGGAACTGTTGCAGAGGAATTGAAGACCAAAGGTGCAGTTAAATTGGAATTTGGAGGAGATGATGGACCTGTTATTAGTTCTATTGCTCTTACACTGAAAGCTAAAGTGCCAGGAATTGATGATACTAAGTTTCAGGAGATTGCAAAAGAAGCCAAGGAAAAATGTCCAGTAGCTAGATCTCTTGCAGCAGTGCCAGAAATGACATTAACTGCAAAGTTAGTCGAATAGATATATTTAATTGGAATAAATGCAAATAAATGCATATACAAGAACATTTATCCATAAGTTTAATAAATAAAGTTCGATAATTTTATTTATGATTGATGAGATTCAAGTATTTGCATCCACAGGTATTCCTTTGTATTATTACAATGAGGATAGTAATGTGGATTATGATAACAGATCCTTTCTTCAGGCAAGTTTTCTCAGTGCAATAACGCAGTTCGCACAGGAGTTAGATAATGGAGATGTTGAGGTCATTCAGATGCAGAGAAAGTCATATGTTATGAACAA
>JAJRQD010000342.1 GCA_024280435.1 archaeon
GTTTGAGACTTGTGTTCACAAAATTTTGAAGATAAAGCATAAAATTAAAAACTAGTTGAATACCTTAAAATCGCTTGAAAATTGATTTTTTTTAATTAGATATCGCGCTAATTAATTAGCACAGAAATTTGAAATTTCCCATATTAGGAATATTATTTATATTTCTTCTATTAAATACAATGAACTCTTCTGGAGCTCCTATTCCATGGCAGGAGGGTGATTTATACACTTACATACACTCTAGTGAATATGAAACCACCACTAAACAACTAGATAGTGATACAAGCAATTACTTTCGAGAATTTGAACAAAAAAAAATAGAATTTATAATCGACAACATTGATGAAACAGATCAACAAATAGACTTTGAAATGATAAATACATTTGATGGTTTGTTACAAGTAAAAGGTGACATTTCATATAATTCTACTAAATTTGCCAGTAATATGATTAATTTTGAATTAGATAATCAAGATGGAAAATATGTGATACTTTATATTTATTTTAATTATAAATATTTTCTTAACCCAAATGATTTTGATAAATTAAATGAACAGGCTAAATTGAGTTATGAAGAATATCTAGCAGAAGATATAGACAGTTCCACAACTTTTGAGGATTTATTTGATAAGGCAGATAGTCTGAACTTTATGGGAGCAAAGACTGCAGCAGATGCAGCAGATGAGTTCACAGATGACAGATTTGAATGGACTTTTGAGATTGATCTTACGAACATACTTGAATACCCAGTTGAAATTGATGATGATACAAAATGGTATAATTATAATAAATACATTGCAAAATCACATTTAGAATATGATAAAGATGGAGTGTTAGTATCAAGGTCATTATTGCTAGAATACACTGTAACAACTGATGATTTTGAGATAAATAATAAGTATGAAGAGAAAATATTTTCAGGAACTGGTGCAATAGCTTCATTGACTGCACCTGGATTTGAACTGTATTCAGTGTTATCTTTATTCATTGCAATACCTGTGTTGAGAAGATTCAGAAAGGAGGAAACATTATGAGATACTACAAATTACTATTCACACTTATTATAATTCTATTAACATCAAATATTTCTTCTGCTGCAATCACAGAAGGTGATATATATACATTCTCAATTAATTTAACTGAAAATTATACAATCGAA
This sequence comes from archaeon, assembly GCA_024280435.1. Lineage (GTDB taxonomy): Archaea > Asgardarchaeota > Heimdallarchaeia > Heimdallarchaeales > Kariarchaeaceae > JAJRQD01. Next base: position 1,160 of record JAJRQD010000342.1, read on the forward strand.
TCATTGAGAGATGATGCTCCAGGAGTTAGTAGTGAAAGATCAATCGAATTTGAGAAATCCCTGGAGATTACAGATATTAAAGATGATGAATTAACATATGAATTGCTAGGTAGCTCTTGGTTTTATGGAACTCCAGAAATGGTAAATGTAACAATCTCTACAAATGCAACAGAAGTTGGAAATAGTATATTTAATATCTATGGTATATATAGAACTGTAAATTCAGGAACTGAATATCTAGAGAATGTGATTATACTTACTGGATTTAAATCTTTTACAAATCCAGATTGGAAAGAATTCAATCAAGGGGTGTCAGATGCAATTGATGAAGATAGATGGGTATATGTACCTTCGGGTACATTTGGTGAATTACTAGATGAATCTTTTTCATATGAACTTATGGGAGAAAAAACTGTTGCTGATGCTCAGAATAAACTAAATACAGATAAAAAATTGAAATATGAATTTGTATTTGATTTTTCAGGAGCTGTAACATACTCATTATATGATAACAAGGATAATGAGATGAAATACTTTGATTATAGTGTTTTTGAACTATCATTAACTGTTGAATTTGATAATAATGGAGTATTGAGTAGTACTAAACAAATAAGAAAAACTGAAGTAACCACAGATAGTACAATTATCACGACAGAAGAAATATATAAAACGACAAAAGGTGGCCTATCTGGATTTATTGCAGGAGTTCCAGGTTTTGAATTACCAATTGTGATATTGGCAATTGCAATTCCTGCAATAATAAAAAAGTTCAGAAAATAATTTTTTACGTGTGTCTTTCACCTCTCTGATTAATCAAGCAATTTTGCTTAATTAATAAATCTTCCGATATATCCTCTCAAAGTTTCTCCGACAGACAATCCGCTTAGTTTCCAGGAGGTCAGTACGGTGAGTAAAATCCCATATTCATCCATTGCTTTCAGACTTCTCAATGGTTTACCATTTGATCGGTGGACTATGACTGATTTGAGTAATCGTTTAGTCAATTCAGCAAATTTGTTCGAAATCTCTTTTAGCTTCATTGACTAATTTCACTCAATTTTCACTAGTTATAAATGTTTCTTGATTTTTGGTTTTCATGCTCGTCAACATGGTATAAAGCCATGTTTAACAATCTGTATTGTGGAATTACTGCGTATGTCACGCCATTAATAGAAAATCAGTGGTGAAAGACACACAATATTTTAAATAAAATTACTGATATTTATACAATTTACTCTAGTTACATATTTATAAATAATTAAAAAAAAAAAAAATAAGGTTGTTTTTATGAATAAATTTATAAACATATTGGGAATAATTTTAATGTTCCTATTAATAAACACGATAAATACCTCTGGAGCATCTGTTCCTTGGAATGAGGGTGATTTATATTCCTACACCAAAGAAAGTGAAATCTCAACTTCAACTAAACAACTAGATGGTGAGAAATAAAATGAATTTTCATATTATGAGATTGATAATATTGAATTCACAATAGATAGTATTAATGGGACCGATGAAAGTATCTCTATTGAAACTGCTAGTAGTAGTGGTGAATTAAAAACAAAAGATTATTCTTACAATGCTAGCAAATTTGGTACTTATATGCTATATTTTGATCTGGAAATGTATGATGATAAATATGTATTCTTTGAGATTGATATACGAACAGAATATTTCTTGAATCCAGATGATTTTGATGGATTGAATGAACAGGTTAAATTGAGTTATGAAGAATATCTAGCAGAAGATATAGACAGTTCCACAACTTTTGAGGATTTACTTGATGAAGCAGACAGTCTGAACTTTATGGGAGCAAAGACTGCAGCAGATGCAGCAGATGAGTTCACAGATGACAGATTTGAATGGACTTTTGAGCTCGATCTCACAAATGTACTTGAATACCCAGTTGAAAATGATGATGGTGATACAAAATGGTATAATTATGATAAATATATTGTAAAAACAACTGTTAAATATGATAAAGATGGTGTTCTTCAAGAATATTCAAATTTTGTAGAATACAATGTTATAACTGATGAGCTTGAAATATATTCTAGATTAGAAGAGAAAATA
>JAJRQD010000030.1 GCA_024280435.1 archaeon
GATATAACTATGGTATTACCACTCATGTATGCAGCATTGAGGCAGAGAAAATTAGAAAGAGAGAAATAATTTCATAAAATTAGTTGAGCTTGTTAAGATATATAATCATTCATATAAGCGTCTCACATAAATTGATGTAGACCGCTATTTCTGATACAGCGTCATTGCTGATATTCTTAATTGATACATTATCTACCTCCACCGCCAGATCTATTGCTGAATTAAATATCTCAAGTGATTCCTCATAAATCTTCTTTGCAACTTCATAATTCTCAAAATCATATTCCTTATTTGCCAAATTTAACTTATGTTTACCCATATAATAATCTCTTTGGCATTTAAAGCTTTTAACGAGATTATCAGTACCAAAATGGCCAAGTAAGGCAATTGCTTTATCCACCAGCTGAACAGATTCTTTGAAAAAAGCTGCTGCATCGCCTAGTTCTATATTTTTTTCAGATTCTACACCCTTTGCCTCTTTTATTGATGCCTCATACAATGTAGAGAATGATAACAGCATTCTTCTCGATGATCCATCAGATGCCAATGAAGATGCTCTTTTATAGAACAGAGAAGCCTTGTTGAAGCCTTTCATCGCATTCGCATATTTTTCGACCTCCATTGCCTTTGTTGCCTCATCTGCAAACTTCTCACCTTTTGCGAGTAATCTTTTACGGGTAAGAATATCTATCTGATCATTTATCTCAGAGATATATTCCATATATCTGGGATCTATGAATGAAGCCTGTCGGAGTGCATTTCTTGCCTCCAGTGTATTCTTTTTGGCTTCTCCTGATTTATTTGCAGGTGCAGACTTTCCACGATAATATAATAATTGACTTTGATTAAATGATGCTCTTGCAAATGCCGCATAGGAACTCATCTGATCACCCATCTCATTGGCAATCTGTATCTCACCATTGAATTCATTCATTGCTTCAATAAAGAGATCATCTTTTCTAGTACTAACAGAGGTTATCAAAGCCTCTGTAAGTAATTTCTGACCACGTGCTCTATGACTTAATCTCTCTGCAAATTTATCAAGAATTACTTTGACAGTTCTTGATATAGTAAAATTATTGAATAATCGGATTGCTTCCTGATATGATTGGAAAGCAGCAGTATAGTTTTTTTTGAAGAAACTGATATCGCCCTCAATTAATGAGATTAATCCATTGAAAAAATGTACTATGACTTTAGCCATCACTCCCTCTTCTGCTTTTTTCTCATCTCTTAATTTGATGTATCGATTCAAAAGTAGCTCAATATCAGCCTCATTTCCATCATACAGGTGAAATTTTATTTCGTATTCATCCGAAATACTCATCATTTTGTTTTTATCGATTCTGTCAATATAAAATTTTCATTTTAATAATTATAAAAGACATAAGATTAGGCAAAATTATCGACAATACAATAAATTTAATATCCATTCTTCCAAAACTATTGGTGAATAGTGCTATATCTTTGTGTGCACCCTCAAATCCTCTGATAAACATTGTATCACCCAGATCTTTTGCATTCAGAATAGATCTGGCAAATGTAGTGACTATCAGTGGGTGTATTTGCTTTGTAGTATCTCTCATCTTATCAATCAATTTGAATCTAGATACAGATTTGGATTTATTCTCAAAATTACTACGTATCCTCTGAACTGCCATCACATCTGATACGTCCTCTATCAGAAAAATGGATTGTCGAATAGTACTACCTATAATCCATGCAAGATTTGAAGGTATCTTTATTTTAATCAGTGCATCCACAATTAAATCAGGATTTGTTGATTTGTTAAAAATATAGAATGAGAATAGCAGTATAAATACTCTTAATATCACTACCAGTATATCTATCTGGAACGTCTTTAGCAGAATAAAATTAATAAGGAGAACTAATATTACAAAATATCGCATATGCCATATAGATCGTGGTAAATGCAGGATACCATAATTCACAGAGATTATCAAAAATACTATCAACAGATATCCCAATAGTATAATGATATTCTCGATCAGCATACTGATAATAACCATATTGAATGCGAATAGTATTTTAGTTCTAACATCCAACTCAGTAATCCAATTATCTGCAAGAGAGAATTGTAATAGATGAAGGCTCAATTCTGTACCCCCAGATGTAATTCAGCAATTTCAGATAGGTGATATATCAAATAAGGGTCATTAGATGCAATCACAATCCTAGCGTCAGGATTTTCTATTTTTGATTTTATACTATCTATCAACCATTGGATATTGTCAGTATCAAGAGATTGAGAGGGTTCATCAAGGATCAATCTATCTGCACTTTCAAATGCGATAATCAGTGATAAGCGCTTCTTCTCACCCTCTGATAGCATGAATGGGGATTTATCAAGAAAAGGTATACACCAATTATTTTTAATCACCCCAAGTTCATCCGCCACTGTTTGTTTCCAAAAAAAAATACCTGGATCCTGTGGTAAGTAATACATATTATGAGCTGTTATTTGCCCTTTCAAGGGCTCTATTATTCCAGCAAGTGTTTTTAGCAAAGCAGTCTTACCACTTCCATTCTTCCCTGTGATCAAAGTCAATCCGTATGGGAGATTAATATTGAAATCAAACAAAGGTTTATCATAACCAATCACACAGTTAGCTGTGTTTAGAGATAAAATAATTTTTGCAGAGTTATTATA
>JAJRQD010000031.1 GCA_024280435.1 archaeon
GCAATAAATATAATGGGAAAAGTAGCCCCAGAGAGTGTATTAAAACACATTCAATGGAGTAGTGGTGACATCATCTCACCGGAGCGTGTGAAATTGATTAATTTCACAACTTAAAATTCGTATGTACAAATAAGATGATGAGGCAGTATCACAGGTGATCAACAGTCTTGAACCTGTACTTGCAGAATTGAATGAGAGAAACATATTCGATGCTAGACAGATAGTGCATACAGATAATCTGATTGAGAATACATTTGGACTAGGTTATCTGGATTGATACAAATTAGATAGTACATACAGATAATCTGATTGAGAATACATCTGGATTAATATAAATCAGATAATACACACAGATAATCTGATTGAGAATACGTCTGGACTGATCTGGACTGATACAAATTAGATAGTGCATACAGATAATCTGATTGAGAATACATCTGGATTGATACACCGAATTAAATAATTTTTACTGTTTCATTGAATAGATATGTATAATCTTATCATATCTCCATATCAATATTGATTGTGGATAATTTTGGATACAAAGAGTTGGTTCTTATTTTTCTATCAACCATGTCTATCGTTGCAGGAGCTGCGATTACACCTACACTACCTGCGTTGTTTGATGCATTCAGTAACTATTCAGAAGCAGAATTGCTAGTAAAGATGCTATTGACATCCACTGCATTGGGAGTGGTTGTGGGTGCTCCGTTCACTGGCTATTTAATGGATAAATCGGGTAGAAGAGGATTACTAATCGTATCCATGTTAATCTATGGATTATCCGGATTAACTGGATTATTTCTCAACTCTCTTTTTATAATGTTAATATTCAGATTTATACTGGGAATATCTGTTTCTGGTGTTATGACTGCTTCTACTGCATTGATTGCAGATTATTATCATGGTATTTTTCGTAGTAGAATGATGGGATATTCCGGTGCAATGATAGCATTTGGAGGAATGGTCTCTGTGTATTTGAGTGGAGTACTGACTGAATTCGGATGGAGAACACCATTTATACTGTATTTACCCACTTTTGTACTTCTAATTGGAGTGATCCTCTATATTGATGAGCCTGAGATCAAGCATAAATCAGATATGGAATTTCAGTATCCAATTAAAGCTATGTTATTTGCATATATTGTAATTTTTATCATTCAGGGAAGTTTTTATCTTGTACCATTGCAATTACCATTCTATATGAATAGCTCAATCAATGCCAGTGCCACTCTTGTAGGTCTGGCAATTTCCATATCCAATCTATTTGGAGGTATGATCTCAGTACTTTTCAGAAGAATAAAAGACAGAATTAATTATGAAATACTGTACTTCTTTATTTTTGCAAGTATGGGCTCTGGATATTATGTGATCTCAATTGCTGATAGCTATCTGATATTTATTGTGGGCTTGATTCTAATGGGGCTTGGTCTTGGTATATCTATGCCTGTGATCAATCTGTGGCTAGTGGAGAAGATACCCGAACAATCCCGTGGTAGGGTCCTGGGAGGATTGACTGCATCTTATTTTCTTGGTAGATTTTTCAGTCCTTTAATTGTTCAACCTTTTGTTAAGTATGGCTACTCTGCTTTATTTCAGATAGATTCTGTAATATTACTTGCAATGTCCATATTATCTCCATTAATTCTGATCCTATTCTTTAAAAATTCAGTTGTGAACAAATTATCGACTTTTTGAAGAACAGCACTCATATTTAGTGCTTTGAAATTATTTACAGGGAATATTTATTTAAAATGTATACTGACATAAAAAATATGAGTAAATTATTATGGAAACCAGATAATAAGGTTATAGAGAACGCAAATATTACCAAATTTATCAAATATATCAATAATAAACATAAATTAAACATAACTGATTATTATGAACTGTATGACTTCTCTGTGAACGAATTGGACCGGTTCTGGGAGGCAATATGGGAGTATTCCAATATTGTGCACTCTGTAAAATATGATTCCATTGTAACAGATGCAGATAAATTCCCTCCCATAACAAAATGGTTTGCAGGTGCAGAATTGAACTTTGCTGAGAACCTGTTGAGATACAGAGATGATAATATCGCTATCTTATTCAAAAGTGAAACAGATGAGGAAATAAAAATAAGCTATAAAGAGCTGTACAACAGGGTCAGTAAGGTATACAATTCGTTGAAATCATTTGGTATCAAGAAAGGTGATCGCATCGCAGGTTATATGCCAAATATACCTGAGACTATAATTGCAATGCTTGCCACCACTGCACTGGGTGCTGTATGGTCCTCCTGTGGTGCTGAACTTGGTGCAGATGCAGCACTTGATAGATTGGGGCAGATAGAGCCAAGGATATTATTCACTGTGGATGCATATCCCTACAAGGGAAGACAATTCGATCTACTTGCTAAGGTCAGAGAGGTTGCCAATAATATATCATCAATTGAGAAAACAGTGGTATTGAATTATATGAATGATAGTGCTGAAATCTCAGAGATAAATAACAGTATTCTGTGGAATGTATTTGAATCTGATATTTCCAGGATAGAATTCACGCAGGTAGATTTTGAACATCCTCTCTATATTATGTTCTCATCTGGTACCACTGGTAAGCCAAAATGTATGGTACAATCTGTCGGTGGAGTGCTGATAAATCATCTCAAAGAGCTGATACTGCATACAGATGTCAAGAGAGATGATACACTGTTTTATATCAGTAGCCCTTCCTGGATGATGTGGAATTGGATGACCTCAGGTCTTGCTACTGGATTGACACTGGCTTTGTATGATGGTAATCCATTGTATCCTGACTGGAAGGCTGTATGGAAATTTATTGATGAGTATAATATCACTATATTTGGATGCAGTGCCAGCTATCTGCACTATCTGAAGAGTATTGGTGCCAGACCAAATAAGGAATTTGAGCTGAATGCATTGAGAGAGATATCACAGACAGGCTCTGCATTATCTGATGAGGGCTTTGACTTTGTGTATCAGGATATTAAATCCAATCTACACTTCAATTCAATCTCCGGTGGCACTGATATCAATGGATGCTTTGCAGCAGGAGTACCTATTCTACCAGTATATTCGGGTCAATTGCAGGTAAGAGCTCTGGGAATGAGGGTGAATGCATTTGATGATGGATTAAATCCGGTATTTGATCAGCAGGGAGAGCTGGTGTGTGAACTGGCATCACCTTCAATGCCCATATATTTCTGGAAAGATGATGACAATAAAAAATATAATAATGCCTATTTCAATTTCTATAAGGGTAAGAAAGTATGGAGACATGGTGATTATATAGAGATCTATAGTAAAACAGGAGGAGTAACATTCTATGGACGGTCTGATTCAGTACTCAAACCATCTGGGGTGAGAATCGGTACTGCGGAGATATACAATGTGGTGGAGGAGATTTCTGGGATTGCAGATAGTCTTGCAATTGGGCAACAGTATGATAATGATCAGAGAATAATTCTGTTTGTAACATTAACCGAGGGGAATCAACTGGATGATAATTTAAAAGACAGAATTAAATCAGAATTGAGAAATAAAGCATCTCCAAGACATGTCCCCTCATTGATATTGAAAGCACCAGATATTCCCTACACATTTTCGGGTAAGAAGGTGGAATCTGCAATTACCAATATAATTCATGGTAGAGATGTATCCAATGAGGGTGCAATGAGAAATCCAGAATGTTTAAAGTTTTACAGAGCAATATCTGATGAATTAAATTCTTAGTGGTTTGTTCAGCATATTCTCTTCAGACACATTCCAAATCTTCCTTTTAACATCAAAATTCTCATGATATTTGAAATATACATTCTCTTCCTCCACATGTAATAGTATCTGACTAAGATTTTTGGTGTATGGTAGAATTAATCTAGTCAATGCATTGACAAAAGGAGTTGTGGCTTCCAATCTCCATAGAAAATCTTTTTTATTCACCAAAAATTCACTTCTGAATGGAAATTTATTCTCTTTAATAATTCTAATTATTGTATTCATTACTTTTCTATCCATCTTACCATATATTATAAAATTGCAATTCAGATGAAATATAGATCTGTTATATGCCAGAGTATAATGTGACATATATCTCTCTCTTACCTTGTTAATTCTTCTTGATATTGTAGTTCGATCTTTGGCATAATAGCTGGCTATCTCATTTATTCTTGGTTTGCCATTGATTGTCAACTCTCTCATAATTTCCAGATCCATTGCATTGATTTTTGGTCTTACAATAAATTCCGGATTAGTCAGTTCAATCTCACTATTACTAGCCATAGTTTCATCAAAAATATTTGCAAATTCAGTTATAAAACTCTCTCCATTAATACTCCATGACATTTTATCGATGTCCCAGTATTCAAAATTTATGTGATTGATAATTCTATTATCCGGTATTAATTTAGTTGTATCTGAGGTTAATCTCATCTCTTTTAACCTGTTTATGAAAATAGTGAGATTTTCTATGCCTTTTGGTGGCACATAGAATGTAACATATATATTTAATCCTGAAGAGATTGACAGTATTCTACTTATTATGTATGGATGGTTATCTAGATATTCACATATCTCTTGGTAGTCATCATTGGAGTGTATTCCTTTCAGAATGTAATATATTGGAACTAGGCCTATTTTTTCGGGTGATACCTGTCCTAGGATCTCAGATGATCTTCTTTCACCTAATACTGGGTCAATTATAATTTTATCATCTAATATTATTCCTTTACTCTTCATTTTTTCAATTCTAGTTTTTACTGTATTGGGTGCTAGTTTTAACTGACTTGCCATCACATTCATAGATACCAGTGGTGTACGGCGTAATTCGGCTAATATCTCCATCTCCTTATTTTTTATTCGCACTACCTTGTTTACTTGTCTCAATAATATAAATGAATCGATTTCTAGGACACATTTTTTTAATAAAAATAAAATAAATAAATAAAAATATAGTAATTTTGATTTTCGGTATTTCAAATAGATATTTTTGTCAATTTTGTGCAGTTTATTATCTATACATAATTGTTATAGTGTATAATTTTATTGAACTCGACTGATACTTCAGAAATATGGTTAAAAAGAAATTATATCAGTTGAATTTGGATAATATAATCAATGAGATTGATAGAATAGAGAAAAGCTATGAAACTGTGATTGAAAATATCAACGATGATGATATAGAATTGTTGAGAGAGTATAATGGAATCGAGAGATTGGATAAAACAGATGCTTATAGTATGATACTGGATATTTATGTAAATATGATAGATCCATTACTGTTGGCAGTGTGGTTGTTTTATCCAGTAGAACTGCTTGAATATATAAAATCAATTGATGATATGGATAGAGTTGCATTGATTACCGGAAAACTATCTGAGATTGCATTATTCGGAACTGATCAGATGGAACTTGAATTTCATGAGTATGATAAATTACCCTCAAAAATATTTCCATTTATCAGACAGTATAATTCAGTAAAAGTTAGAATAGAGAAGTTATTTGCACAACATGCAGACTATGATAGATTACTGCTAGAGTTGGATCAATTACTTGCAGACCTTGTTGAATTCATCTCAGAGTATGAGAATTTTGATGAAAATAAATTTAATTTCCATATCAATGTGTTATGTGAGTTTGAGAGGGTAATTCCTATACTGGGCGATATATACAGTGCAGAGCAGATAAGAGAGATATTACTAGATATTCTGGATTATACTGAGAATAATAAATTTGATATTGCCACTGAGCTTCTCAGATCACATCTAAATTTGTTTATATCTGAATAATTATAATTCATCTTTAATTCTGATGATTTTATAACCCTCTGGTGCATCTATTGAGTTAACATACTGTATCTCACCCTCAACCACCACCTCAGGTCCTATTATTATATCTCTTCCCACAATATCACCTTTGATATGTGTGTGTGAAATATCTATATTTGATCCTCTGATATCACCCATCACCAGAAATTCACCTGGTTTTTCTTTTTCGATTACTGAAGGTATGAATGATGTTACTAACTTGGAAATGAATGAACCCAGATCAGGTATACCTTCCCCGACTTCTTTTGACTTATCATTAGTTGATTTCATTCTGTATTCTTTAGCTATCTCAATCAGTTCTGCCTGCAAATTACCACCAATTGTGGAGATACCACCAGAACTGATGAATTCCTTTGCAAGCACATCATTCTCAACATTCATTTTTCCAGATATTGATAATGGTGAATTGGATCTAATTGACTGTGCATTCAATTTTCCTGTGATACTAGCATTATTTCCAAGTACCAGATCTTTACTAGTACTAAATTTACCCGATGATCTCAAGATATCTGTACAGAATGTATTTCCATCCGAGTTGAATTTTCCTGAAATACTGATTTTATCACCAAATTTAGCATCTCCATCAATTGATATTCTTCCAGATATTTTTGTAGTTCCTACAACTACAAGATCTCCAGATATGGATGCAGAACCAGATATTGACATATTCTCACATTTCAATGGACCATGAGTCATAAGTTTTCCCGAAACTCTGACCGGCCCATCCACAATCTCAGACTTTAGTTTTACCACACCAACTGCAACCACCTTTGACTTTGTATTCACTTTGGATGATAGTAAATCCAACTCATCAAATTTTTTCAGCAGTTCCTCATATTCCTCCTGATCAATCTCTCCGTTTGAAAGTTTCATATCCAGTTTTGATTTAAGACTATCTTCATTCATATTTGATATACTAATTGATTATATATAAGTAAGCTCTAAATTATTTATTTAATATTCAACCAGATGAGATACACCTGTAATGTCAATGGGTTAATTATTAACCTTTGAGTTAAAGCAATAATTCTCTTAATTTCTGTACTCCGAAATGCTGTGGATCAAATTCTGCATTCATTTATAATTTTTCTATACTCAATAAAAATCTTATTTGGTAAAGTATAAATTGTTTTGGAATATTTTTTATTTTATGTATGATATTCTCTTTGATAAAGTGCTGAGGTATGAATTTATAGATGCACTCAGAGAGATAAATAAATTGGAAGCAGAACTAGAATTTGCGGATTTTAAACCATATATAAGGCTCAAGGTGATAATATTTTTTGAATTCAGTAATTATCAGAATACACTGGTTTTAATTGATGATTATATTGATAAGATTGAATTATCCCCATTGTTTATTGAATTAAACATGTATAAAACTCTTTCAAAATACGAATTGGGTGTTGAGATTGATGTAATTTCTGAGCTAAACACCTATTTTGATAAACTGAATGAATTTGAGGAAACAATGC
>JAJRQD010000032.1 GCA_024280435.1 archaeon
CACCAATTAGTAGGGCAAGAAGACAGAATAATGAACCTGCTATTCGATATGTAAAGGCAATTGGTAATGCAACCCACAAACAGGCAGTACTTGTGGTCAATGTGGCTGCAAAAAAAATTATATCCAATATAGAGGAACTGAAAATCAGAGAGACTGGATTTGGAATACTTCTGGATCTGGATTATATCAATGCAGAGGGTACCCATCTAGGTGAGATATACCTTGCTCATGGGCTTGATACTATTAGCACTTTTGATGAGGAAACTGCTGGAGATATATATTTCAAAGTAGCCATGTTTCCAGATGAAATGGGCAATATTGAGTATGAGATGAATAACACCGTTTATCTGGCAAAATATTACAAAGTTGATATTGATGATAAGGCATTAGTTGTGTTATCTGTGATGACCTATGATGAATTCTATGAGACTACTACCTCCTCTTTCAAGATTATGATAATTGGGCTGTTTATCATGTTTATGATAATGTCTGTTGCAATATATATCATCACAAGTAAGGGACTTAATCCATTGAGCAACCTACTAGAATCCACCTCTAAAATATCAAAAGGAGATCTTACAGAAGATATTGAGGTCAATCGAGAGGATGAATTTGGAGAGTTACAGAGTAATTTCAAATTTATGATCGGTTCATTGAAAGATATGATCACACAAGTGCAGGTATCATCTCAGAATGCAGTTGCCATGGCTGAGGAACTGGTTACCAGCTCTGAGGAGATAACTGCATCCACAGAGGAGGTATCTTCTACCTCCCAGGCAATGTCTGATGGTGCAACAAGACAGACTGAGCTGATTGGAGAGATAAATATTCTGATGGATAATACTGAGAAGGTGATTGATGATATTGTGAAACAGGTGCAGAACAATACCAATACAGTATCACAAATTGCACTTCAGACCAATATCCTTGCTTTAAATGCAGGTATTGAGGCATCTCGTGCGGGTGATTATGGTAGAGGATTTGCAGTTGTTGCAGAGAATGTACGTAAACTATCTGATCAATCCAAGGGTGCAGCGGATGAGATTGAGAATGTGGTCAATATGATCTCAACCACTCTAAATCAGTTGTTCAATTCCCTGCAAAATGGAATTGCAGATATTGTGTCAGTATCAGAGGAGACTGCTGCCAGTGCAGAGGAGGTGGCAGCTGCTTCATCAGAGGTTAGCCATCATATGCAGCAACTCAATCAGCTAGGTGAGCAATTGATAGAGGAAACTGAGAATTCAAGTGAACAGGTAAATAAATTCAAGATATAATTAACAATTAATTTAACAATGATCAGTACAGGTTTAAATATTTTATAATATACCATAAATTATGCGATCATATATTCGATTATTATTAACTATTTACCTGTTAATGCTGTTTACACATGTTTCTGCGGATAGTGTATCATCTTGGGGATACCAACTACAGGATGTGGATATTGATGAACTTAAGAATTCAGAATATGACTGGTTAGTGATTGATTATTCAAAAGAAGGAGATGATGAGTCTGCATTCACATCTGATGAGATAGATACTATAAGATCTGGACTTACTGGTAGAAAAGTGCTATCCTATCTGAGTATTGGCGAGGCAGAGGATTATCGTTTCTACTGGCAGGAGAGCTGGAAGACCAGTCCACCCTCATGGTTAGATGAGGAGAATCCAGATTGGAGGGGGAATTACAAGGTAAAGTACTGGGATGATAGTTGGCAAGATATTATAAAGCAGTATCTGGATAGAATAATTGATGCAGGTTTTGATGGCGTATATCTGGATATAATTGATGCATATGAGTACTACACAATTGATAATGCAGCAGAACTAATGATTGATTTTGTATCTATAATTGCAAACTATACCCGATCTTCTGATAGTGATTTTGTTATAATCCCACAGAATGGAGAGGAGATTGTGAATGAGAGGTATCTATCAATTGTTGATGGTATTGGACGAGAGGAAGTATATGTTATTGCAACCAATGATAAACGAGATACTGATGAGACACAGTATATAGAGAGTTTTCTAGATAAATTTGTAGATGCAGGAAAGACAGTACTTGTTGTGGATTATACTGATAATGATGATTTAATTCAATACGCACAGGAAAGTGCAGAGAACAAGGGCTACATATCATTTGTAACTGTAGTGGACCTTGATCAACTGGGTATAAGCAATAGTGGATTTTTATATTATCCAAATATGTTATTTTTCCTGATTTTAATTCCTATTATCCGAACATATATCAAATCTAGACTATCTTAATTTTTCATATATTCTAGTACCTATCAGATACATTTCTTCATTTACCATACATAGAATATCCATGAAATTACGATGCAAATTCTTATCCTCAAAACCATTCCAGTGATCATCAATTGATTTAACTCCTGCATATAGTCAATGCTCTCAGATGTTTCCATGTGACTTACAAGTGACCCTATCAGTGGTTCAAGGCATATAGGCACTTGGATCAATGGCAAAACTGTTAAGAACCAATTTGAAGTCTCTAGAATACATTGATTCATCATTTATAAGGATAAGTTGATAATATATTGATATTAATGTAGTAATATTCATATATATGTAGTAATATATACTAAAGCATGACAACTACAACTAGGAGAGTTAATAAAAGTGAATTGATCAAAATAAAGGAAATTCAAAATATATTAAATCAAAAAAATATTAAATTATCACAGGCAGATATTAGTGAAATGATTACAGATTTTGCTTTGGATAATTTAGAAGGTTTTATAGATGAATTAAACTTGAAATTGGAGAGAAATTCAGAGGATCAAGAATTACTTGATTTTCTGAATAATTCATACTCAGGTAAAGATGAAACAGATTCAGTTAAGGAGCATGATGTGATTATTTGATAATGGTTGATAGTGGATATTGGATTGCATTAAAATATAACATGGATAAATGGCATGATGATGCAAATAAACACAAAGAAACTCTTGTAAATTCAAAGAAAATATATATTACAGAAAATATTTTAACGGAGACATATAATTTTTTACTTCGAAAAGTATCTCATGAAGCAGCATATCATACGATGCAATCTTTTATTAATTTGAGCAAGATTAATATTCTTTACAATAATTCTGTTATAATGAGATCTACTATTGATATCCTAAAAAAATACAAACAACTGAGCTACACAGATGCAAATTTAATCTGGCATTGCAAGAATTTGGGAATTAAAGAATTATTGACTTTTGATAAGGGATTTGATGTAATAAAAGGAATTAAGCGACTATATTAACAGGTAGTGTGGTGTCAAAAAATAGCATATGAAATTCAATAAATCAACTCTTTAATGAATTTTGACCAAATTATGTTATTTATTATTAATTGCAAAAATAAACAATCCCAATTTTAGATTTGTAACTGCAACAGCATATAAAATATCAATTACCAATTATTAATTGCAATCTCTTAAAAATTTATACAAATATTCTGAGATTATGAATAGACAATATATTCTGCTATTGATATTGATATTCAGTATATTTCCAGCAAACTCTGTAACCGTGTATCCCGAGGTTGGATTTGATATCGCATTTCATCCTAATTATCTGATTCAATGGCCACACAGTACATATCCTGCACTCACAATATCAGATGGAAATATCACCATAGAGATAGATTCAACCGAGAACAGATATTTTGCACTTGGAAATAGGGATAATAATACCTTACACATTCAACAAAATGTCGGAAGTACTATTTTCATTGATGCACCAGCTGGAATCTATGATCTCTTGCTATTTGAAAACAATGTGGTTATTGATGTACAGAGTAAATCAGTGAGAGTATTTGAAAAAATCCCATCTAAATTGAGATATGTGCAGATCTCAGATATACATCTACCATTATTCACACAGGATGTTGAGACAACAGATACAATCACACAGGTATTCAGAGATATAGAGACAGAGGATCCAGACTTTGTACTGTTAACTGGTGATTTTATCGAGGGAAGTGCTACATACATGGTAAATGGATCTGGAACTCCTCCACTTTATACCTATGAACAGCTGATGGAAATCGCACTTAAATTCATAGATCAATGGAATTTTCCAATTTTTATAATACCCGGAAATCACGATTGGATGAAGATATATCCCTCAAGAAATTCATCTATAAATATATGGAGAAATTACATGTATCATGATTTTATTCAGAAATTTGATTTTGCAGGATATTCTTTTGTGGGATTTGGTACTTCAGATTCTGGTCTTGATGATATACA